>CACXHF010000465.1 GCA_902767305.1 uncultured Eubacteriales bacterium | reverse complement strand
TGAGCAATCATTCCTTTGAACCCGAACGCATTGACATAGCCGACATCATAGATGCCGTAACGGCCGGCACGCCCCGCAATCTGCCGGATCTCGGAATTGTTCAGCGGCCTTGTGATATCCCCATCATACTTCTCCGATTCCAGAAACACCACGCGCTCAATGGGCAGATTCATCCCCATGGCAATGGCATCCGTCGACACTACGACGTCCGTTTCGCCCTCGTGAAAGCGTTCTGCCTGATCCCGCCGCACATCCGGCGGCAGTGCCCCGTAAATCAGGGAGACCCGGTAGCCGAGGCTTTTCAGTTCCGCTGCAACAGCATGCACACGTGCCTTGGAAAAGACGATCAGGGCATCGCCTGCCCGAACGGATTCCGGGAACTGAAATCCTTCCTTCTCCACCACCAGCGGGGTCATCCGTTCATGGCGGACAATCGTCAGTTCATCGCCGCATTCAGAGATGATCCGGGTCAGCAGCTGCTCCGCATCCGGAGAGGCGCATACATGGATTTCATCTGCGCACAGACCGAGAATGGCGTCGGTCCACGCCCCGCCCCGGTCACGGTCCGTGATCATCTGTCCCTCATCAATCACTGCCACGTCATAGTGCCGGTGCAGGTCCGCCATTTCCACCGTGGAGGACTGGACATAGCTGTCCTCCACCCGGATCTGCTCCTCGCCGGTAATCAGCGAGCAGGGAATCCCGGCCAGATTCAGCGTTTCAAACTGTTCTGCCGCAAGGAGCCGAAGCGGTCCCAGATAGATCCCGCACCGGGCGCTGTGCAGCCGCATGACGCTCTCATGCGTCTTTCCGGAATTGGTCGGACCCAGATGCAGGACAAAACGCCGGTGCATTCCTCTTGCCATGGGATACAGATCCCGGTAGTGTTCCGGAACGGCATTCAGCAGTGCACGCCGGAGTGCCCGCTGGTCTGACAGCGAGGCATCCTTCTCTTTCTGCACCCGCTTCAGGGATTCGTTGGCGGAAAGAAGCCGCCTGATGCGCCCCGCCGGAAAGCGCCCGGACACGCCGGCAAACAGGGTCCTCTCCGCCCGGGCAATTTCCCGGTCCAGTTCCGCCTGCACCGTCTCGCCGCCAGGCAGGACGACCAGACGGCACTGGCCAAGTTCCGGATACCGTCTCCGGATCTCTCCCCGCATGCGCACGGAGGGCGTCTGCCCGCGGCAGGCGCTGTTCACCGTCTCCCGCGTGATGCCCTTTGCAAACCGTGTATCCATCAGGTACGGGATCACCCGGTCCGCCTTTTCATCCTTCCCGACCAGTTCCTGCAGCTCACCGCCTCTCAGATACTGCTCCACCTGCTGCTCCGTTTCCCGGATATATCGGGGCATGTTCCGCTCAAGCAGTCTGCCGGGGGCTTCCCCGAGGATCTGTTGCCGCGCCTTTCTCGCCCTGGATACCGGCACTCTGCTGCGGCTGACCGACCGGAGAAAGGCGAGGTCGACCGGGTTTCCCGCCTCCATTTCGGAGGCGATCAGGGGCGTAAGCCGCTCCAGTTCCGCCTGATACCGGTCAAGGAGAATCTCCCCGTGCCGCATTCCCTGATAGACTCGGTCGGTTCGCAGCAGATGGCTGATCAGGTTCTGATAGGCCTGACTCTCAAGATATTCCTGTGCCTCCTGCGGCCGCATGGCAGCCGTAATGGATTCTGCCTTTCTGAGTGCCCGCTGCCGGATGAACTGTTCCTGTTCCGGCATGACCGCCTCGATGTATGCGGCCAGCACCGCCTGTTTATCCATACGATCACCATACTTCCCTGTTATTGCCGGCCCTGCAGACCGGCCGTCGTGCTTCCATTGTATCTGCTGAACCGTTCTTTTTCAAGTCCTGATGCACCCTGTTCCGGATTGACGCCGCCTGTTCCATATGATAGAATCAGCACAAAATTTCAGATATGCAGATGAGGTGTCCGGCATCCGGCCGGATGAAAAGGGAAACCGGTGAAAAACCGGTGCAACAGCCATTACTGTGATGAATGAACCGGACATGAATCCCATTGGCCCGTCCGAGAAGGGATGTCCGGAGGCACTGCCGCATTCTCAGCCAGGAGACCTGCCCCATCCTGCAGCGACATGGAGTTCTTGGGCAGGGAAGAAGGACAGTCACGGATCGGCGGCATCAGACCGTCTTATCAGCATGACCATCATTCCCGGAATGATGGTCATGTTCCGTTTTCCGCTGCGATTCCCCGTCAGAGGCTCCGCCGCAAGGTCAGGTGCAGCATGAAAAAGATCCGTATCCCGCTGATGTTTGCACTGCTTACATCCGCACTCCTCGTCCTGCTGGCGCTGAGTCTCGGCATCGGCAGCGTTCCGATTTCCCCGGGGGAAATTCTCCGGATTCTGACCGGCTCTGCCGCAGACGCAAAAGCTTCCAGCATCATTCTCAAGATCCGCATGCCCCGCGTTTTCGGAGCAGCCATCCTTGGCGGCGCTCTCGGGCTTTCCGGCTTTCTCCTTCAGACCTTTTTCCGCAACCCGGTGGCCGGCCCGTATGTGCTCGGCATTTCGAGCGGTGCCAGACTGCTGGTCTGCATCACCATGATCTTCCTCCTCCGTCTTTTCTCGGCCGCACCGTTCATCTGCCTTATGGCCGCCGCTTTTGCCGGCTCTCTCCTGGTGACCGGTCTGGTTCTCCTCTTTGCCCGGCGCATCCGTTCCATGTCCACGCTGCTGGTCGTGGGCATTATGGTCGGGAGCATCTGCACCTCCGCCACTGATTTCCTCATTACATTCGCCGATGAGGCGGACGTCGTGAATCTGCACAGCTGGAGCCTGGGCAGCTTTTCCGCCATAAACTTTGCCAGCCTTACTCCGGCTGTTCTCATCATCATCCCGGCCGCCATAGGGGCATTCCTTCTTTCAAAGCCGGTCGGCGCCTATCAGTTGGGGGAAAACTACGCGCGCAGCATGGGTGTCAATATCCGCACTTTCCGCCTCCTGCTGATCACCCTGTCAAGCCTGCTTTCCGCCAGTGTCACTGCGCTCGCCGGGCCGGTTTCCTTTGTGGGCGTCGCCGTCCCGCACATTGCCCGGCTGCTTTTCGGGACCTCCCGGCCGCTCGTCATTATTCCGGCATCCTTTCTGTTCGGCAGCGTTTTCTGCCTGCTGTGCGATCTGATTGCCCGGACTGCCTTTGCCCCTTCGGAGCTGGCCATCAGCTCCGTCACGGCTGTGTTCGGTGCCCCGATCGTCATCGGCCTCATGATCGGCCGGCAGAGGAGGCGGGAAAATGACTGAACCGATTACCTTTTCCGTCAAGGCATTGTCCGCCGGATACGGCGGGCACCCGGTCGTCTCCGACGTCTGCTTCAGCCTCAGGAAAGGTTCCATTCTCTCCCTCATCGGTCCCAACGGTGCCGGCAAGAGCACCATACTGAAAACCATCTCCGGACAGCTCTCCGCCCTTTCCGGAACGGTCATGATCGACGGCCGTTCCCTCTCTTCCATGACGGGAACTGAGCTGGCCCGGAAAATGTCCCTCCTTCTGACCGACCGTGTCCGGCCTGAGATGATGACCTGCTTTGAGGCAGCTGCCATGGGCCGCTATCCCTATACCGGCCGTTTCGGACGGCTCACGGAGGAGGACCGCCGGATCGTCACCAGCGCGCTTGACCGCGTCGGCGTCCTCAGTCTGGCCGAAAAGGATTTTCTTGAAATCAGTGACGGACAGCGTCAGCGCGTTCTTCTGGCCCGGGCACTGGCACAGGAACCGGAGATCCTTATTCTGGATGAACCCACTTCCTACCTGGATATCCGGCATAAAATCGAGCTTCTTGACATTCTGCTCGAGGAAGCACGCTGCAGACAGCTGACCATTATCCTTTCCCTGCATGAAATCGATCTGGCAGAAAAAGTCTCTGATTATGTTCTGTGCATCCGTGACAGCGGTGTCCTCTGCAGCGGAACGCCTGAGGAAATCTTCACGGAAAAACGCATCCGGCAGCTGTATGACATTCAGGAAGGCACCTATCTGACCGGTCCCGGAAGCATTGAACTGGGCAGAACCGGCGGAGAGCCCGAAGTATTCATCGTCGGCGGTGCGGGAAACGGCCTCCCCTTTTACCGTGCGCTTGCCAGAAAACGGATCCCTTTTTCCGCCGGCATTCTGTTTGAGAATGATCTGGAATACGGGACGGCCCGCGCACTCGCTGCCCGGGTTCATTCCGTGCCGGCCTTTGAGGAAATCCCGGCACCGGTTTTTGATGCAGCCCTTGCCAATTTGCTGCACTGCCGTGCCGTCATTGATGCCGGCACCCCCGTCAGAGCAGCCAACCGGAGGAATGCAGCACTGCTGGAAAAGGCCCGTGCCGCCGGACTTCCGGTATGCGGCGGGCCTGACGCGCTTGAGCAGGCAATCCATGTCCTGGGCTGCCCGAATCAAAAGGAGGAAACATGAACCGGATTCACGTCATCAGCGCCGGGCCCGGCAGCAGCGCCTATCTGACCGGGCAGGCTGCCGGGGCCATTCAGGACTGCGACATTCTTTACTGTGCGGAGCGCCTGCGGACTCTGGCAGATCACCCGGAGAAGTGCCGGAATCTGTTCCCGTTTGAGCCGGCGATGGAAGAGATTGCGGCCCTGCAGAACCACCGGGTCGGTATTCTTGTCTCCGGGGATGCCGGGCTCTACAGCCTGCTTCCCATGCTTGAAAAAAAATTCGGCCGCGAACATCTGAATGTCATCCCGGGCATCAGCAGCATCCAGCTGTTCTGTTCCAGGCTGGGGATTCCCTGGCAGGATATCCGCATTCTCTCCGTTCACGGAAGGATGCAGAAACCCTCCGTCATTTCTCATACGGTCCGCCACAATGCGAGAACCCTGTTTCTCCTTGACCGGGAGCATGATCCTCAGTGGATTGCCGGCCTCCTTAAGGAGGGCGGCCTCACCGGCCTCCGCCTGACCGTCGGAGAATGCCTGTCCGGTCCGGAGGAGGCCATCAGCCCGTATGAACCCAGAGAGTATCCGTCCCTCTGCCTGCTGCTGGCAGAGAATCCTGCCCCTCTCCCGCTGCCCGTTCCCGGGCTTCCGGATTCCCTTTTCCTTCGCAATAAAACCCCCATGACCAAACGTGACATCCGCATTCAGGTTCTTGCTGCTCTTCGCCTGCAGCCGGATTCCATCGTCTACGACATTGGCGCGGGAACCGGAAGCGTCAGCGTTGAATGTGCCCGGCTCTGTCCCTTCGGACAGGTCTACGCGTTTGAGCATGACCCGGATGCCCTTGATATTCTTAACCAGAATATCCGGCATTTTCATCTCCAGAACGTCACGGTTGTTCCGGGCTCTGCGCCGGAGTCGCTCACGGTGGACGAAAAGCCGGGCCATGTGTTCCTGGGCGGAACCGGCCGGAGGGCGGAGGACATTGTGACAAGGCTTCAGTCCCTCGGAACTCCCATGCGGCTTTGCGCCACCGCCGTCACCCTGGAAAGCGCCCATGAACTGCTTCGGCTGTTTTCCCCGCTCGCAGATCTCGACGTGTTTCAGATGGCGGTGACTCCTCTTGTAAAGGCAGGAAATCTGCACATGTACCGGGCACAGAACCCGGTCACCCTGTTCAGTGCCCTGCTTGACAGCTGATCACCGGAGGCAGAAATGATTTACTTTATCGGCGCCGGTCCCGGCGCACCCGACCTGATTACCCTTCGCGGCATGCGTCTCCTCCAGCGTGCGGATCTGGTCATCTATACCGGCTCACTGGTCAACCCGGAGCTCCTCACTTTCTGCAGGCCGGAATGCGTCTGCCTGAACAGCGCCTCGATGACGCTTGAGGAAGTGCTGGCAGCGATGACTGCCTGCTCCGGGGAAACCATTGTCCGTCTTCATACCGGCGATCCGTCACTGTACGGCGCCATTCAGGAACAGATGGAAGCCCTTGACCGGCTCGCTCTGCCCTATGAAATCGTCCCCGGCGTCAGCTCCATGAGTGCCGCCGCAGCCGCGCTTCGCACCGAGTACACCCTCCCGTCCGTGAGCCAGACCGTCATCATTTCCCGGATGGCCGGACGGACGCCCGTGCCGGAGCGGGAACAGATCCGCTCTCTTGCCGGCCACCAGGCCACCATGGTGCTCTTTCTCAGCGTTTCCATGCTCCCGGACCTGTGCCGCGAACTCATCGAAGGCGGATACCCACCGGACACTCCGGCCGCCGTCGTCTACAAGGCCTCCTGGCCTGAGGAAGCAATCATCCGGGGAACGCTGGCCGATCTTCCTCGGAAGGCGTCCGATATCCGGAAAACCGCACTGGTCGTGGTCGGCCGCGTTCTCTCCGGCAGCGCTGAACGTTCCAGGCTGTACGATCCGTCCTTCACCCACGGATTCCGGGAGGGGACAAAATGAAGATTGCCGCCATAGCCTTCACCGAACGCGGACAGCAGTGGGAAAAAGTCCTCGGATTTCCCGTTGACCGGGGAATCCCGGTAAGGGACTGGACCCGGATGCATTTTTCCACTTCAGATGCCCTGCTGTTTATCGGCGCATGCGGCATCGCCGTACGGGCTGTTGCCCCCCTGATCCGGGACAAAACCACGGATCCGGCCGTTCTGGTCATGGATGAAGCCGGCAGACACCTGATCTCCCTGCTCTCCGGACATATCGGCGGCGCCAATGACCTGGCTCTGACGCTGGCTGCCAGAACCGGCGCCGATCCGGTGATTACCACCGCCACGGACCTGCGGGGCATCCCTGCCGTTGACAGCTTTGCCGTCCGGGAAAACTGTGCTATCCAGAATCCGTCGGCCATTCAGGCCGTTGCCGCCGCCACACTCGCCGGCACGCCGGTAGGCGTGGCCATTACGGAGCGGACGCTGCAGGCGCCGTTTCCGGTGACCCTCTGGCTGCGCCCGCGGACACTGGTGCTGGGCGCCGGATGCCGGCGCGGGACAGATCCCGCCCTGTTTGAGGACACTGTCCGGCAGTTTCTTTCCCAGTGCGGCGTATCGCTTCTCTCGCTTCGGGCACTGGCGACCATCGACCTCAAAAAAGAGGAGGAAGCCTTTGTCACGTTCTGCCGGCGCTATCATCTGCCGCTTCTGACCTCAGATGCCGCTGCCCTGCGTGCCGTTCCCGGCGACTTCCATGCCTCCGCATTCGTTGAGGCTGCCGTCGGAGTGGATAATGTCTGTGAACGGGCAGCGGTTCTCCACGGGGGCACCCTCCTGACCGGCAAAACCGTGATGAACGGCATTACACTGGCTCTGGCCGGGGAGGCACAGATATGACTGCGCTCCGCAGCGGATTTACCACAGGGAGCTGTGCCGCTGCCTGTGCGCTGGCCTCCTGCCTCTGGCTCCGGGACGGAGAGATGCCCCGCCGGGTCTGTATCTCTCTGTCCGGTACACAGTACACGCCGGAAATCCACGCGCTCGGACCTTACCGCTGCGCCGTCATCAAGGACGCAGGTGACGACCCGGATATCACCAATGGATGTGAGGTCTGGGCAGAGGTCCGGCCGTATGCCTCGGACGGCGAACTCCGTTTCATCGCCGGTGATGGTGTCGGCATCATCACCCGTCCGGGACTGAAACTGCCGCCGGGCGAGGCAGCGATCAACCCCGTTCCCCGGAAGATGATCGGGGAAGCGGTCCGCTCCGTCTTCGGCACAAGACGCGCCGATGTGACCATCGGCATCACCGGCGGTGCGGAACTGGCCCGGAAAACCTTCAATCCCCGTCTGGGCATTGAGGGCGGGCTCTCAATCCTCGGCACCACCGGCATCGTGCATCCCATGAGCGAAGAGGCCATGGTGGATACCCTGCGCCTTGAGATGCAGATGCACCGCGCTCAGGGCACAGAGCTGCTCGGTCTTGTTTTCGGCAGCCAGGGCGAAACCGCCCTCCGGCACCTGTATCCGGATCTGGCCTGCGTGCAGATCAGCAATTTCGTGGGGGCTGCCCTGGATGCCGCCGTCGAGCTGGGCCTGCCCCGCATCCTGCTTGCCGGTCAGCCCGGGAAGCTGGTCAAGGTGGCAGGCGGCAGCATGCAGACCCACAGCCGGTACGGGGACGGACGCAGAGAAACCCTCATCGCACATCTGGCGCTCATGGGCGCGCCGCTCTCACTTCTTCAAACCGTCAGTGACGCCATAACGCTGGATGGACTGATCCCGCTCATTCAGTCCGCCGGCTATTCGGACGTCTTTAACCGTCTTTCGTCATCTGCAGCCCGGTATGCCCGGGAACGCACCCGCGGAGCTGTTTCGGTAAGCATCCTGATGCTGGACAGTTCCGGAACAGTACTCGGAGGTTTCAATGAACCATAAACTGCATCTCTATACCGGAAACGGCAAGGGAAAGACCACTGCCGGCATGGGCATGGCCCTGCGTTTTCTGGGACACGGCCGGTCGGTTCTGATCGTCCAGTTTCTCAAAAAAGGAAATTCCGGTGAACTGACCGCCCTCAGCCGTTTTCCCGGTGCCGTCCTTCTGACTGCCCCGCCGCTTTCCGGCTTTACATTCCGGATGAGCGAACCGGAACGCCGTCAGGCAGCCGCTCAGCAGACCGCCTTTGCAGAGGAGGCGATGGAACGGATTCCGGTCCTTCTGCCGGACATGATCCTCCTGGATGAGCTGAACAATGCCGTTACGCTGGGCATGGTTCCCGAGCCTCTCGCCCTTTCCCTGATTGATACGGCCCTCAGGTACGGTGAAACCGTCTCCACCGGCCGCATTGCCCCGGAAAGCTTTCTTTCCCGGGCAGATTACATCACCCGTATGGACGCTGTCCGTCATCCGTATCAGACCGAACAGCTCCGGGCACGCGAAGGAGTCGAATGGTAATGTCCCCGATGGAAATCGAACAGCGCAGCATGGCAATCATCGAGTCCGAACTCAAAACCCCGCTGCCGGACGCGGTCCGGCCCATTGTCATGCGGGTCATTCATGCCACGGCTGATTTCAGCTTTGCGGATACCCTCACCTTTACGCCGGGCGTCATCCCCGAAATGCAGAACCTCCTGAAAGGCGGTGCCACCGTCATCACCGATACCAATATGGCACTGGCCGGGATCAATAAACGTGCGCTTGAACGGCTCAATTCCCGTTCCATCTGCTATATGGCCAGTGATGAGGTTGCCGCGGAAGCCCGCAGGACCGGACAGACCCGTGCCTGGATCAGCATGGAGCACGCCATGGCACATCCGGGGCCAAAGCTTCTGGTCTGCGGGAATGCCCCTACCTTCCTTCTTTCCCTGCTTGAGCGCCTGGCCCGGGAGTCTGTCCCTGCCGGGGAACTGGCCGTGATCGGCGTCCCGGTCGGATTTGTCAACGTGATCGAAGCAAAAGAGCAGCTCCTTGCCAGTGGTCTCCCATGCATTGTCGCCCGGGGACGCCGCGGCGGAAGTACCGTCGCCTCCGCCATTGTCAATGCCCTGATGTACGGCATTCCGGGGGTGCGCACATGAACCGTCTGGTCATTGCCGGCACCGGCAGCGGCTGCGGGAAAACAACGGCTTCCCTGCTGGTCATGGCCGCTCTTGTCCGCCGGGGACTGCGCGTCGCTCCGTTCAAGGTCGGTCCGGATTATATCGATCCGGAATTTCACCAGGTTGTCTGCGGCCGGCCCTCCTACAATCTGGACAGCTGGCTCATGACCCCGGAACAGATGTTTCGCGTTCTCGCTCAGCCCATGGATGTGGGCATTATCGAGGGGGTTATGGGCTATTATGACGGACTGGACAGCATCACCCTGTCCTGTTCCACCTGGGATGTGGCGCGCACGGTACGAGCCCGGAGCGTTCTGGTGGTCGACGCCTCCGGCGGAGC
>CACXHF010000464.1 GCA_902767305.1 uncultured Eubacteriales bacterium | reverse complement strand
GCAGAATGAGCAGGATCAGCAGGACCAGCAGAATGAGCAGGATCAGCAGCCTGGTCAGCAGAACCCGCAGAATGAGCAGGATCAGCAGCCTGACCAGCAGAATCAGAATGAAACGAATAATGTCGGTTCAACTTCCGACGGGGACACCCCTGACGAGAACGAAAACGACGAAGACCTGATTGACCTCAAGATTGCTGAAGGCGGAGAAGCCTTTGAGATCACGGATGATGAGCTCGAAGATGATGAGAAGAAAGAGAACGATGAAAATTCCGAGGGAGAGGATACCGACGGTGTAAATCCTGACGGAACGAATCCTGACGAAGAAAACCCCGACGGAGAAAACCCTGACGGAACAACCCCGGATGGAACGAATCCTGACGGAACAACTCCGGATGGAACAACTCCTGACGGAACAACCCCGGACGGAACAACTCCGGACGGAACAACTCCTGACGGAACAACTCCGGATGGAACGAATCCTGACGGAACGACTCCGGTCGCCACGAATCCGGACGGCACACCTGTGGAAGGCGCGCCTGCTGAGGCAGAGATGACGCTGGAGGAGAAGGCGGCACTGCCGGAGAATGCAGAACTGATTGCCCAGATTATTGATGAAATGGACGCCAACAGAAGCGTGGATGTGTATGCTTCAGTAGGCGATTCACTTGATTTCGGTGATTCCATCACGCTGACCGCTGTGCTTCGCGGGTATGATAACGTTGAGTATGATATCCAGTGGCAGACGAATTCCGGCAGCGGATGGCAGGATATTCCCGGAGCGAACGGAACGAGTTATACCTTTGTTTTCTCAGAGTCCAACTATGCCAATGACTGGCGTGTAGTTACGAATGTGCATGAGATAACCATTCCTGATGCGGTGCTGGAAGAGAAGATTGGCGAGTAAACAGCGGGAACAGAACAGTCTGATAAACGAAGGGGAGAGGATACAGATATGATGAAAAAATGGTTAACGCTGTTGCTTGCGGCAGTGCTTCTGCTTGTCTTTACGGGCAGTGCATTTGCTTTGACCGTTGAAGCAAATAAAACGGTGAGCAGCGGATCAATCAGCTTCAAGGACAGAATCGGCAAATTCAAGGTGACCTACCATACAAACGGCGGCGGCGGATCGGCTCCGGTCGATGCGAACTACTATACCAAGGGCAGTGCATCGTTCACTGTTTTGGGGCAGGGCGATATGACGCCTCCGTCAGGAAAGAGCTTTTCCGGATGGTCTACGGATTCCGGCGCGGCATCGGCTTCCTATATCCCCGGCAGTGTTGTTTCCGGCGTAAAGTCGAACATCGACTTTTATGCGGTATGGACAATGGCAACCCCGGTAAAAGTAACATATAATTATACGGATAAAGACAGCAAGGCCTACGCTAAGACACTGACCTATGTAAAGGATCAGGAGTATGAACTGCCCTCGATCGCCTCACTGGGCTTCCCGGTGACGCAGGGCGTGGACGGCTGGTATGACAATTCCGGCTATACCGGAACGAAGTCCGGCGCCGGAACCGTGAAAAAGGCAACGGCAGATGCTGCATATTATGCGAAAGAGGATACTTCGGGTACAGCAGAATTTGTTGTCACGGTCGAGTGGAAGGATGCATCGGATTATCAGGAGGCCAGACCCTCACTGGAGGATCTGATGCGCAGCCTCGCGCTGAGTCCTGCAGCGCCTGCGGAGGCAAAAGTCAGCACGCTGAGCGTAGCCGACAATGTATGGAAGTTTGTCTGGACCGGACTTACGGAAGGACAGACGTACAAGGTTGTTCCCTCTTCGGTGGAAGGATACAGCTGCTATCATTCCGATAACGTCGTGACCTATACCCGTGAGGTTGGTGAGGCCATCATGACGATGTGGATCACCAACAAGAAGTGGGATAAATACGGCGAACTCATTAAGTTCAAGGCAGGCCAGACGGTTAAATTCCGTATGGACATCACCAATGTCGGCAATGGAACGCTTCACTTTGTCCAGGTATATGAGTGCCTGAAGGGTGCGAAGTTTACGAAGAATTCCGGATATAAGGTGACCAGCGACGGATATGCCTATATCGGTGATCTGAAACCCGGCGAGACGAGAAGCGTCTGGGCGTCCTATCGTGTCACCAATTCGGATACCCGGAAGGAAAAAGTCGCCAACGTCGCGGGCGTCGACTTCATGCGTGAGGACAAGACCTGGGGCAGCGACGGTGACGCCGTCCGTATCCCGATCAATAAAAAGAGTTCTACAGCAACCGTCAGACCGACGGCCACACCGACACCGACACCGGTCCCTGTTCAGGCGTACATGGTTGAGAAGCTGATCCGGGATGCGGCGACAATCCTGCTGGCGTACCCGACGGCCAGTATTGACGTGGTCGGTGCACAGGAAATCATGACACCGGAAGAGTATGCGGTGTATCAGACGCTGACGACGCAGGAGAAGATCCTGACGGTTCTCAACAGTGTCGGATTTGAACGCCTGATTCCGGTTGAGCGGCTGCGTCTGAATCTGCAGATCTCTGAGAAGGCACTGAACCTGATGAACACGATTTATGTCCGCAAGCAGGCAATGACGACCGAACAGAGAAATGCACAGCAGGCCAAGGAAAATCTGTATTTCCCGAGGCAGAGTGTCACCAGCAACGGGTTCATTCAGAATTACTTTGAAATCGGACTGCGGATTACCATCAACGGAAGAAGCCGTACAGACCGTTACACCTTCCGTGAGGAACCGGCGATTGGTCAGTGGAGCTTTGTGCGTTCCGTCACGGAGCAGTAACAGATATCGCAGGTTTCAGCTCTGAAAAACACCAGAAAAGACAGGCCGGCAACGGGCCTGTCTTTTTTGCATGTGCACTGCGGGACAAAAACGCACTTGCATGATGAGGGAAATAATGCTATCCTTTTGCTGTTTTCGATTGAAATTCCTGTGAACAGTTGATACAGGCAGGGGTGGGAACGGATTCCTGCCGGAGGGGGATTACAGTATGATTGTTATTCTGAAACAGCATGCGGAGCAAAGCAGGATCGATGCATTAACGGAGCAGATCCGTCAGCTGGGGGTATCGATCCATTACAGTCAGGGTCATACGGAGACCATTATCGGCCTGGTAGGCGATACGACCCATGTGGACGAAGACTGGCTTCGTGCGAATGAAATCGTCGAGGATGTGCGGCGGGTCTCAGAACCGTATAAACTAGTCAATCGTCGTTTTCATCCGGAGGATACGCATATCACGGTGGCCGGCAGAACCATTGGAGAGGGATCGTTTGCGGTCATCGCCGGACCCTGCTCGGTGGAGACGGAGGAGCAGATTGTCAGCGTGGCCAGATCGGTCAAGGCCAGCGGTGCGGCGTTCCTCAGAGGCGGAGCGTTCAAGCCGAGAACGTCGCCGTATTCGTTCCAGGGGCTTGAGGGGGAAGGGCTTCGCCTGCTGAAAATTGCCCGCAGGGAAACCGGACTGCCGATTGTGACGGAAATCATGAGCGAAAATCAGCTGGACGATTTTGCAGATGTGGACGTGATTCAGGTCGGTGCCCGGAATATGCAGAATTTCCGTCTGCTCAAGGAACTCGGACACAGCAAAAAGCCGATTCTGCTGAAACGCGGGCTGTCGTCTACGATGGAAGAACTGTTTATGAGTGCGGAATACATCATGGCAGGGGGAAATGACAACGTCATTCTCTGTGAACGGGGTATTCGTACGTTTGAGAAGATGATCCGGAACCATCTGGATATTTCGGCCGTGCCGATCATCAAAGCAAAGTCGCATCTGCCG
>CACXHF010000463.1 GCA_902767305.1 uncultured Eubacteriales bacterium | reverse complement strand
CCAATGGGCAGTATCCTCACAGATACAGAACAGACTCATCCATTCTGCGGATTTACGCGGATTGGATGAGTCTGCTGATTCATATATGTCATGAGACTGCGGCAGTCAATGAAAATCCGTCTCACACCAGGTCAGTTCCGGCACCCATGGCAGGTTCCGCTATACATTCTGTGACAGAATGTACCAATACAAATACCCCGCACCCTGAAAAGAGCGGGGCATCGTCTGGCTGATCTGCTGCCGGATTACAATTGCAATTGTGCCTGCTTATCGTTTCCTTTTCTTCTCGTTAATTGCCTAATGAAAGTCTTGCTTTCATATCATTTACCAGATCCTTCGTCAGCCGCCGGCCAATACAGTAGTAGCTGGTAGATGAGTTATACACAGCGATCACGCTCGGCGTCCCGTTGTGGTAGACAAACACCGGCGCACCTTCTCCGCCATACGGCAGTTTTTCCTGATTCAATATAAACTGAAGCTTACTGTCAACGGTGATCTGAGCGGAGTATTCGGTCAGGTCGCCATCGCTTGAATAGGCACTGATGGCGCAGGTTTCCCCTTCGAATTCTCTGTCAGGACCATACCACCAGCCCATCCATCCGGTTTCATCGCCGACATCTTCATCGAACAATACATATCCGATATCATTTTTGCTGTGATATCCATGTGTAAAGCTGTCCAGATACCAGTAGTGAAAATGCCCGCTGTAATGGTAATAATAATCGTCACTGCTGACATAACCGAAATAGAACTCAATTCTGTCAGCTGTCTGGCAGTGATCCTTGCAGATCAGATTGTGTCCGGCTGTAATCAGCCCGTCTCTGCATATCATCGTACCCGTGCCGATCCGGGAACAGCCGCATTCGAACGAAATATCCATATAGGCGATCGATTTTTCCGGGTAGGTGGAAAGCCCGCCCGCTACTGCAGCATAAGAAGGCAGAATGAGAATTAACAGCAACATAACAAGGGTCAAACGTTTCATTGTTTTTCTCTCCTTTTCCAAGATGCGTCCGATTGTGTTGTAACAGACCCGGCTTTGGGAATGGACATGCTTTCAGCATTTTTTCTCAGCTCCGGCTGTTTGTTCAGTTCGCGATTCAGGCGCAGCGATGCTTCTCTTTTTCCCATCGGCTTCTCCTTCTGATGAATTGCCTGAGTAT
The DNA here is from genome assembly GCA_902767305.1 of uncultured Eubacteriales bacterium. Classification (GTDB taxonomy): domain Bacteria; phylum Bacillota; class Clostridia; order Christensenellales; family Aristaeellaceae; genus Ventricola. The sequence continues at coordinate 5,675 of CACXHF010000463.1, read as the reverse complement.
ACCGCAATGTAATCATATCATGAGTACACCGGTTTTATCAACACAAGAATTCCTGTTTCACACGCTCAAAGGGGAAGCGCAAAGGAATCCGTATTCCGGCCAGTGCCCGGACAGATAAACGGAAACGGCTTCCCGTCATCAGGAAATTCCTGCGGGAAACCGTTTCCTGTCTGGCATATGGTTTCTCTGTCACCTGTCTTCTGCAGCATCCGGGCGAACCTCCGTCATGGGTGCTCCCGGCAAAAACACGCCTTCATTCCTCTCTCCCGCAGCGAAATGCGGTTTCCGGTCAGAACCCCTGCATCGGCGTTCTGCATCCTTCTGTCTCAACGTTCACTGTTCCATGAAGTACAGACAGTGACCTGTCCTGCTTCTTCTGCTGCCTCCGGATTTTTCCCTCTCAGCAAAGCCGCCCGGATGCGTTTTCCCGCCGGATAAGGATCTGCTGCAGTTTTCCGGATGCACCCCGCTCAGTCAAGCGTCAGCAGATGGTTCCCATCCTTGTCCACCAGACACCCGTGCTGTTCATCATATATGACTCCAAGCCTGGTTTTCCTGATGGTCTCCTTTGTACGCTGTTCCCGTTTATTCTTTCCGTTCGTTCGATAACCCGCAAAATTGACTTTCAGAAAGGTTTCAAGTTCCTGTTCGGCAGTGGTAAGAGCCGCCCTTGCCTCCTGTACAGTCCGGATAAGACGATCCATTTCCTTCACCAGTTCTGTCATCTTCTGCTCTTCCATTGTTCCTGTTCCTTTCGTGTATTTATACGTTCTGAAGAATCCCCTGTCATTGACCCCGCAGCTGAAAAGTCGGAAAGCGGCATTCCTGTCCGCGTTCCGGAAGTCCGATCCGGATCATCTGCCGTGCCGGATCTTCCCCGGAGATTACGTCCGGACAGTCAAAGTGCCCCACCGTCATCCGATACCTGCAACCCTGCGCAGTCCTGCAGGTATCTGCCTCTCTGTCTGTTTTCTTCGTTTTCCGTTCTGCCGGTTATCTTTCATTATATCGGCCTGTCAACAAATATACAACGTCTCGATACGGAAAATCAGTACATCCGTCAACATATGACAAAGTCGCAGCTTTCCTGCTTTTCTGACATCAAAATGCAGCCGGAATACACTCCCCCCTGCAGTGAAAGAATACCGGTACGAACAGCGACGGTTTCCTCCTGAAGCTGTTCCAGTGAAAAATCTGCGGCGGGATGGAGGGAATACCGCCTGCAGGCATCATCCGTCCGGCAGAAACATGCCGGTCAGAGTCAGGAATTTCCTCCCTCGACGGACTGAAGTTCTGCCTGCAGATCCTGTTTCAGCGAATAGGTATCAAAGGCTGCCTCTTTCGGCAGATCAATTTCAACCCGGCTGATCTTGTCCACTTTTTCCGCGCCTTCCCTGACGCGTACATCGAACACATGCCCGCCTTTTGACCTGTCTTCCGAAAGAAAATGCAGATGCCAGCCGGGCATGTTGATCCCATCCATATGGTCCGGAAAATAAATGCCGACCAGTGTCCCGCGGATCTTTTCAAACTTGAACGCCTTCTGCGTCATTCCGAGGACTTCCTTCAGCGTGATATGATGCGAGCGGTACGGGGACTCCGATCTGGCATCCACCAGATCAAACTCTCCCTCGATTTTCACCACCTGCATGCTGTTAAGGCCAAATCTTTCCTCGATCTTTCTCGTCAGTTCTGTCTTTACCGCCTCGATGTCCGGCATATTCTCAAGTGAAAACTGCTGTTCTCCATGGAACTTTGCCACTGCGGCAAAAGGAACCCCCATGTCCGCTCCGGCCTCTGTGACATTTCCCTCCTGATCCGCCCGATAGCAGTGTCCGTCCATGACGATCATCTCACCGTTTACATTCTCAAAAGTTCCCAGTCCGGTATTTCCTTCCTCGAGAAGCTGCTCCACCGTAATAACTGCTCTGCTGTATCCCAGAGCCAGTGCCTGCAGCGTCGAAACCTGATACATTTTGTTTACCATCATTCGATTCTCCTCTCTTCACAGTCCCTGTCGGGCAGAAAACCCGTCCGCAGCAGACAGCATACAGCCAGAAAGCCCCTTCACCGCCTTATCCAGGCAGACAGATCCGCCCCTGTCTTGCTGTTCTGCCATTTTCCTGTAATCGTTCCCTGAATTCCTTTTCGTGTTCAGGCGCGGCAGATACCCCTATCCGCTCACATGCCGGGAATACACCGGCCAGAGATCATCGCTTTTTTCCTTCCGAAACATGCGGCAGTCCCCGGCACAGATCAGGCTGTTCTTCAGGAGGAAGAGCTCCCCGTTCAGCCCATTTCCCTGCCGGCAAGCCATTCATCCGGCAGACAGAATTGTTTCGTTTTCCTCACCGTTATCCGTGTTCCCGAACATGCATACAGCCGCGTCCGCTCTGCCAGAATGGATGTTTTTTCCGGTCTCAGATCACGCTCAATTTTCTTCCGTGCATCCGCCATGTCTGCCGCTTTACGGATCTGAACCCCGGCAAACGACAATATACTCTGCTCCTTCTGTTTCCTGTATTCATCATACACCCTGCACCTTTCTAATTCAACAGGATTATGAACATTCTGCCCACTTTCCGTCGCCCGCCGCCTGTCGCTCTTTCTTTTTTGGATTGAGCCTGGGTATTCCGATCAGATTCTCATCCTTTTTTCGTTCACAGGCCTTTCCCTGCACAGACCAGGCCTAAAGGCAGCACCCGTTGAACTGTCCGGGAAATGCTGTGCAGGGACATGCCGGAGTTCAGGGAAACCCGGAGTGCTCCGGTCGTTTTTCACCCTGCAGCAGCAGTCAGACAGGCCGGCAGATAATCTCGTTTCCTCTCCGGCAGCTGACCGGAAAGAAAACGAAAAACACCGGAAAATTGGGTATAATTGAAAAAAACTCTTGCCTCCATGGAGGGAATAACGGTATCATCTAGGCAGAGATTGTGCGGAAATCGCCCCAATCCATTTTCTCTGATTCGGGAGGCCTGTGTTTTTTGTCCGGGATAGTGTTTCAAAAACCATCCACGGACCATCCAAAAGACATTTTCCATTTCCGGTCTGTTTCCGGCTGCCCTTTGTCCGGGCACGGAATCACGCCGATGCCTCCACCTTTCCGAAATCACTTTCATGATATTCCGTCCGGAACAGCATTGTCAGCCTGATCCGGACCTGCGCGCTGGATTCTTCCGTTCCAGCAGCCAGATTATATCCAGAAAGGAGAATGCCCATGCCCCTTCAGACCAGTTTTAATACCTTTCTGCGTGATGAAGTCGCCAAAGTCAAAGGCCTGTATTATCCGGTTCATGCCAGCCTTCTTCAGCAGATACTGATCCGGCACGTTCCCATTCAAAACCTTCACCCGAATCCGGATGATGAATTCTGTTTCCCCAGCATCGGACCGAACTACAGTATCATCTCCGAATATGAACGGCAATTCCGAGAGGAAAAGAGCAGGGTCTATTCCGGCGAACCCATTCACACAGGCGTTCGGGAACCCATCATCGTCCAGAAAACCATGCCGGACGGGTATATGATTCTGAACGGACATCATCGGTGGGCGGCCGCGCTGAAAAGCAACCAGAAAAAAATGTTTATCCGGATTGTGAACGTAACCCAGGAACAGGATATTCGTCACATGGTGGAACAGGGTCGGTCAGATACGCGTGTAACGCTGGATCTGGATGAGGTTGTTTTCTGTACAAATGACGATTTCTGCCGGGATCCCCCCCTGTCTTTCCCGGCGAAACTCTTTTTCAGGGAAAACGTACGAAAAGGCATTCCAGCCCTGCTTCATTTCCTGAATGAAAAAGAATATGATGTCTGGGTTTACTCCGCCAGATATTACTCCATGGATTATATCCGGTCTTTTTTCAAAGCCCGGCAGGTCCGTCTTGCCGGCATCGTAACCGGTGCAGGCCGCAAAGAGCTGAGCGGCAAAGACGATGGAAAAGAACTCAAAAAGCTGATCGAAAAGAAATACCGCCAGACAATCGCGATCGACAGTGAGGCGGTTCTGCGAATCGATAACGCCGCCAGAAATTTTGAGGAAATCCCAGTGGACGGACCAGCAGATGAGTGGTCCCTTCGGGTAATGAACGCAATCAGGGAGATGACGAAGGATGCCTAAGACTCAAAGAGTAATGCGTGTTTCTTTTGATCTGGATGAGGTTCTGTTTGTCTCCCCTGAGACACACAAGACTGAGCCGCCTCTGCCGTTTCCGCTGCGGAACCTGTTCAAGGAGCGTCTGCGTCTGGGAACTCCCGAGCTGATCTGGGAGCTGCAGACTCAGGGGATTGAGGTCTGGGTCTATACCTCCTCTTTCCGCTCAGAGTCCTATATCAAAACCCTGTTCCGCCTGTACGGCGTCAAGTTCAACGGTATCATCAACGGCTACCGCCATCAGAAAGAGGTCCAGTCCCACAGCAGCACCATTCTGCCTCAGAAACTGCCGAACCGGTATCGGATTTCCCTGCACATCGACGACGAGGATATCATCTGTTCCTCGGCAGGTCAGTATGGATTCCGCGCCTACCAGCTCAACGCACAGGATGACCAGTGGGCAGAAAAGATTCTGAAACGCGTGGCGGAAATCCGGCAGATCGAAGGCCTGTAAATTTCGCACCCTTCGTTCTGAAACTCCCCGCTGCATTTCGGTCAGCGAATCATCCAGAGTGCAGGTCTGCCATCCGGAAAAAGGCAGAGCCCGTCCCTGGCCGGGGATGATCCCGGTAAAGTCTCTGCTTCTCATCGCCCTATCCGCACCGGAACGCACGAATTCCTCTCTGCGCCAAAGACAACGGCCGGGACGGTCCGGATCCCCGGATCATCCCTGAGCAGATCAGAGTCCCCCTATTCGTTCCTTTTCCTTCACTCCCCGAACCGGACACAGAAAACGCTTCCTTCTCCTCTCATCAGCCTGTCGGATTCGCTGTCACATCCAAACAGCCAATTACACAAATCTGATTGATTCCAACAATCTGTTGATGTATACTTTCATTCTGAACAGGCACATTATTGCCGATAAGCACTCAGTACCCGCTCATTGCCTGTTGAGAACTTTTGCACAGAATCATTCCGGGCAAAACCAGGCTGTTTTCAGACCTGATCATGTACCGTCTGGGAACCGATTCATTGAGAGCAGAGTGGAATCCTATGAACCTCCTGCAGACCCGACCATGTGCCGGCAAGGAAAGAGGACAACAGCTTAAAGGAGAAAACCGTATGATTAAAAGACGAAATCTGGTCAGAATAACGAGACTCTGGCTGGCTCTGTATGTTATGACGTGGTGTATGACATTTACGGTGTCAGGCGTGTCATCGTCATATACCGACCCCCTCTCCCTCATTCAGTCTATGAATACGTTTGACGAGCATCTGATCATTGGAATGATTCCCAGTGTGGATACTAAAGCCGGCGGCAGCAGGGTCAGCTATGCAACTATTATTCGAAACAATGGTACTATATCATGTGAAGATGTCGCCCTGGTGTTTTCCAGCTCGTCACCCAGTGGCGGCGGTGCAATCTCACTTGTTGGAGGAGCAAAAATTATTAATTGTACATTCGTAGATAACAACAATAGTATCGGAAGCACGGTCTACAATAGTGCTTTTGACAATAACAACAATAGTATGGGAAACGCGGTATATGCAGCAAATAACGAAACTGTTATTCTCGACTCCTCAT
>CACXHF010000462.1 GCA_902767305.1 uncultured Eubacteriales bacterium | reverse complement strand
TCTGATAGCCGTACTGCCGCTCAAACGAACCCATGGAGTCGCTGCTGTCCTCTCCATCGATCTGAGTACCGTATTCCCGCTCAAATGAACCCATGGAATCGCCGTACTCTCCATCGATCTGAATGCCATACTCCCGCTCAAACGAGCCCATGGAGTCACCGCTGTCACCGCCATCTTCTCCATCGATCTGATAGCCGTACTGAGATTCAAATGAGCCCATAGAGTCCTCATCCTCAGCCAGTGCGGACATAGAGAACAGGATCATAAGGATCAAAAAAGCAGATAATAACTTCTTCATTTTATTCTTTTCCTTTCTGTTCCATTGTCTTTCACTTACTCAATAATCCAGACCTCAGAGAGGAAATCCGTTGCCATCTTGAAATTATCTTCATTCAGCGTCTGCCCCTCTCCCGGCAGAATCATGCAGCCGATCTGATAGCCCTTGTAAATCGTATAAATTTCAAAGCGCATTTCCTCAGGATCCTTCACGAAGTAGCACAGCAGTCTGGTTCCATGCGTGGTCTCCCTCTCGGAAAACTCTACGTTTTCTCCCAGCGTTGACTCGTCCACGGAAATAATTCCCCGGATCTCATCCTCACTCATTTCTCCGATGGAACGTCCGTCTGCCAGTTCATCAAAGGCCACCGTAATCATTCCCAACGGATACTCCGGTTTCTTCGGATTAAGCAGACCGAGATACAGTTCCTCAGTAACAAACTCCCCTACATAATCATAGGATTCCGGAATCTCTGCCGTCACCGTAAATTTTCCTTTTACATCGATTTTCTTCGTTTCCGTTGAAATCTCAGTTTTGGCTTCCGTCGCAGTCTCAGCGAATGCACAGGAAACTGTCAGCATTACAACAAGCAATGCAATGAGAAAACAGCCTTTCAGTTTCATTCTTCTTTTCCTTCCCTTTCCTTTAATCAGTTATCTATTCAACGATTCAGAACCGTACTGCCTGTTCTGCAGACTGTAACGTCTCTGTCTATTGATAGTAAATTCCTGTTCTGCAGACACACCCTGCCTGCAGTTTCCCTGGTTAAAAAACGTTTCTTTGCCTCCTGAGAAACTTATCCGCGCTACCGGCTGCACGTATGTTCAGGTAACCTGTGATGATGTTCCAGACTTTCTCGAATCCGTTTCCAACTGTTTATACGACAATTGTACTATTCCGGCAACTCAGAAGACAGGACTGTAACATTTCGAAACAGGCGCTGTCATCATATTCTCAGTCTTTCATTCTAAGCAGCATCCTCCGTTCGTATTGTCCCTCTGCGTTTTCTTCCATTGAACGCTGTCTAAAAGCACGTTTCCATTTTCCTTTGTATTATAACAGTTATCTTCCAAATTAAAAAGTAGGAGTTCTGCTTTTTTATCTGAATAGTCTGTGGACAATCAGCTTTCTGCCAGTGCATTATTCAGCACAGCAACCGGTCAAAAAGACCGGAAAAAAAAGCAGATAAAGACTGCGGTGAGTCCCCTCAACGTGAAAAGCGTCTCCTCTGATTGAGAGACGCTTCTTCAGGGAATTGTTTCTTACTTCCAATGTTTCAGCTGCGAAAGGTACTGATCATACTGCTGTCTGCGCACTTCCTTCGGAGTATTCTCCGGGTTAGGCGTGTGGGCAACCAGAAAATCCAGCAGATCTCCTTTTTCCTTATAGACAAAGTTCCCATCAGTATAACACCATTTGCAGTAGTCCTCATTAAAACTGCCGTCCGGATTTCGGCTGATCATTCCGTCCTCATTCAGGGGCATCCCGCAGCACTGGCACACCAGTTGTCTCGGTGTACCTAGAATCGTATTAATTGACACATCAAATTCCTTTGACAGCAGTCTAAGTGTATCTGTACTGGGCTGAGTCTCCCCGTTTTCCCACCGGCTCACCGCCTGTCGGGTGACCATAACACGCTCCGCCAGCTGGTCCTGCGTCAGATGATTCTTTTCTCTGAGGTTCTTAAGAATATTGCAAATCTCCATTGCCGCTTCCTCCTGTCTTTTTCTGTTCCAATAATACTGCTGTTCTGCTCCGGAGAAAAGCAACCCGTTGTTGCATTGGATGCCGGCAGGAATCACTGTTTATTCTACGGAATTCAGATGTAGACGACGGTCTCATCCAGATTCTCCTCAGACAATATACAAAATCTCGTCGAGTAGTTTCCGGCAGGTTCACAACTGGCCAGAGACGGAAGCTGCTCTGACCAGATTTTTCCACTGAGGTCGTCAGACCTTTGCTCAGACGGTATTTGAGCACCCTTTTCCCGGGAATGGTCTGAAAACAGTATAAAAGATCTTTTTCAGTCCAGCCTGCTGTGCTCATGGAAGCAACTCCTGTCCAGAAAACTCTAAAGTTCTTTAAAACGAGTTAACTGTCTCCAGTTTTTTCGAAGCTGCAGCCCACACAGTCGCCCATCGTCAAGACTGCCAATTTTTGCAGACATCAATCCACGCTGCAAAACCGGAATACTTCTCCAGTTCTGCAATTGAAAGCTCAATCGCACTGTTGCTGCTTCCGCACGCGGGGAAAACCGTTGTAAACCTTTTCAATGATTCATCCAGATATACTGTTACCCCTTCGTTAATGCCAAACGGACAGACCCCGCCCACAGCATGACCGATCAGTGTTTCCGCCTCGTCCTTGGTCAGCATTTTAGCTTTTGTTCCGAACTGCGCTTTATACTTTGGATTGTCTACTTTTGCATCGCCGGCCGCAACAATCAGCACTGCATGTCCGTCCACCATAAAGGACAGCGTCTTTGCTATCCGACAGGGCTCACACCCCAGTGCCTGAGCCGCCAGTTCCACGGTAGCACTGGAAACATCAAATTCCCTGATCCTTTCTGCCATTCCATACGCTGAGAAAAACGCTTTCACCTTTTCAATCGACATAACAGCCTCCTATATACACAGCATTCCGGTCTTTCGGAACTGCCGTTGTTCTCTTGCTTATCCTTAACAGACCCTTCCGCCCGCCTGCATCTGTCTTTGCTGTCCCAGTTTCATCAAACAGGCCTGCATGTCTTCATTTTTCATTTTTCCACTTTCCGCCGGATCGCCCAAAGTGAAATCTGCATCATTGCAAAGCATGCCGCTATCATTAGTCCGTAAATCAGCAGATTGGAAATCTGCGTTTTTTCAAGTGCCCATTCCATGATGCCAATCAGCGTGGTCAGAATCAAGATTCCCGCAGCTCCCCGAATTGCACCATTTCTGTCCGAACAGGTAAACCGTCCAATCAAAACAGCTGCCAGAAGAATCACGGCTGAAATGACCTGGGAGACCCGAACGAACCCGATTTTGAGCACACTGTCCATGCGAAGGCTCTCAAAAACTACCTGACAGGCAGCATATATGACAAGACCTGCCCAGATTCGCCGACCCGTTAAGGTTTTCCTGCGTAAGAAGAGAATCAGGGCAATCACCAAGGCTGCTGCTGCCTCAAGGATAAACACCGCCCACTGCGGTTCACCATAGAGGTTCGGAAACGCCAGCGGAAATATAGCAAGCGCTTCATTATCCACCCAGTTTCCAAGGCCCTCACCTGCGCTTCCTTCGCCGAGGCGGCAAATGGCAATACAGACCAGTCCTGGGATAGCAAGTTCATCCATCAGACGTCCGGTATCAAATCCCTTCCTGCGACTATATTCCATCGCAGTCAGGATCACTCCCGCAACGGCACCATATAGCAGATAGCCGCCCTCTCTCAGAAAAAACACATGCTCAACGCCGATCATCCCAAAAAAAGGAAGACGAAACAGCACATACAGAATCCGAGCACCGACCAGTCCAGCCGGGATACAGCATAGTGCCAGCGTGCTGGCATGCGAAAACAGTTCAGTACTTCTTGTTTCATACAGAAAAAACAGAATCGCTGCAAGGACTCCAGCTGCAACAGTACATCCGTAACCTGTAAATATTCCCGTCATCTCATCTGTCCCTCCGAAACGGCAGCGGTCAGTCTCAACGATTCTGCTGTCAGTTTTACTCTGGTTTCAGAGAATAAAATGCCTTTCGTTTCTTCCGCTGAAAATCGGAAGTTCATTTGGTCAGTCGGTACAGCATCCATCGATTCCATCATTGCCGGAGAGGGAACCAGAAATGCCAGAAAAATCAGCAGAACCACCACTGCTGCCCACCGGATCAACATCTGAGAAAAGAATGATTTAGGATTTTTTTGCATTTTCTTGTAATCTCACCCTTTCCAGTGTTCTCTTTGACTCCTCACGGATCGTATCATACAATTCTCTGAAGGACCAGTTCAGGTTTGTCGGAGTTACCACCGCTTTGCAGGATACCTGGATCCCCGCCTCGGACAGACGGTTGAACAGCTCAAATACCCGTTTTCTGTCATTCTCTGCGACAAGCAGCATTTTTTCGGAAGGATTCATCGTCCCGGGGAATGTCTTCATTATCTCAGGCTTTGCAAGCAACTTTATAACTATCTCATTCTCCTCTTCCGGCAGGACGCGCCGGACAGTCATCTCCATTTCCCCGGCTATATGTCTTATCGTGTTTTCCTCACTTTCAGAGAATCTGTACACCAGCACTTTCGCCATCTTTTTCCTCCAATAGACATCTCAGTTGTTGCCGGCATTTTCAAAAGAAAACGCCTGCTGTCTCAACAGGCCTTCTGCCCAGTACGTGAACCGGGTTTGAAACCGCTTCTCGATTTTTTTGAGCCGGAGATAGTGCTCCGTTCCATCTCCGGCATCATGCCAGAAATCGCAAAACACTGAATCAAACTGCCCGGGACTGAACAAGTTTTCAAGATACGCATAAGCGTCTGCACAGACAATCCTGATTTTCTGCCGCTCCGGAAACTGTGGGAGCAGCAGTTCCCGGAACATACAAATCAGATCCGCGTCTTTTTCTACAATTGTAAGCGTCCTCACTTCCGGCTTAAGGCAGACATGAAACGCATAATACCCCATGCCAAGACCGAATGTCAGTACATTTCCCCTCGCCTCTGCTACCGGCTGCTTCATGGTTTCAATTTCAACCGGTGCCAGCGTCATCCATTCGCGGCCGTCCTGCAGTACTGTCGGATAGGAAAAGCGTTCTGTAAATGCACCTGTTCTGGGAATCTCCCGTCCATCTTCAGAAACAAAAAGATCATCCCTTACAAACACTTCAAAAGGTTCGAAGAACTGTTCATTGAACGACCACCGACCATCTGTCATTTTGGGAAATCGAATTTTCTGCCTATACGGATCCTGCAGATAATCCCGTGCAGAAAGCAGACGAAAACCGGGCTGCACATATTTCTCCATCAATACCCGGTCATCAGCCTGGTCCGTATCAAGCCCAAGGCAGGCACAGAGCATAATGCAGGCCACCGTCTGAAGAGGAAGATGCACCTCCTGTGCCAGCGTCCGGACCTCCTTTTCACCCAGATCCGCTCTTCCCTGCAGAAAACGGCTGAGTCTGAACAGGATTTCTCGGTTCATTTCCGGAATGGTACGCTCATTCCTACCCATCATCTTTTTCAAGCTCCGTAATGACAGGAATCTCACGCTCATAAACCAGTAGTCCAAGCTGATTCAGAAGAATTCTCGATGCATAGATTTCGCCGTCCCAGAGATAAACATCCTCTGTTTCCGGCAGAAATAGATAACCGTCTATTGCGCCCATCATTTCCGTGCAAAGTCCTTCTGTCACAGGCATCATAAATGTTATTTCCCGTCCGTCTGTCTCACGCTTAAAAGTAAAGCTGCCCGGCAGGACTGTTTCATCGTACAGCAGGAATCTGAGAATACCGCCGACAGGATACAGCACAGTTCCTGCCTCATTCCAGCCCAACATCAGGTTAAAGACACCTTCCTGGATACTGACTTTTCCGGTTTCAAGACGAATCGGAGCTCCTTTTATTTCCGGAATCCGGGTCGGTTCCGGCGTAGGAACAGGTGTCGGTGTGGGTGTAGGCGTCGGTGTGGGTGTAGGCGTCGGCGTCGGCGTAGGTGTCGGAATCGCCTCTGCCCCCCATGAAAAAAGGGCCTCGAGCGTTGCCATTCCCGTCTTGCCATCGACCTTATCCAGATGATTCTTTTCCTGGAAACGTTGAACTGCTCGCACCGTTCTGCGTCCGTATACGCCGTCATTCTCTCCCACATCATAACCAAGGGCTGACAGCCGTGCCTGAACGAGCCGAACATCCTCACCCTCGCATCCGCGTACCAGAATCCGTTCACCGCTGCGAATCGCCAGGAAGTCTTCGCTCTCGTAAAGAATCCGAAGCTCCTCAGAACTCATCTCATCCTTCATCACTGCCTCATCCGGCGTTGCCCGATACGAAGCTTCCCCCGTCGTTGCCTCCTTGATCACCGGAATAATCGGTGGCGGTGTCCCACGGTCCGGCAGCTGGCGCGGCGCAAAAACCATCCCTTCTGCCTCAGCTGCACCAGCACCTGCCGGGCAGATGAACAGCAGGCCGGCCAGGAGAAACAGCAGAATTGTCAACCCTTTTCTCATTTGCCATCCTTCTTTCTGAGCCTCATCGTCTGTCATTTATTATCCTAACCTTTTCAGTTCACAGCCTGCAAAACACGTTTCGCTGACAATCCGTTTCTTTTCCGGACTGCAGGCAGCTCCATCCTGCGGACTCAGATGAAAAAGCGATCCATCTTTCCGGTTTCGTTCATATGGAAGCCGTGAATGCCGGCATGCATGGCTCCCTCTACATTGGCCAGAGTATCATCAATAAACAAAGCACGATCCGGCTCAAGTCCGGACTGTTCAATCAGGCTTTGATAGATTTCCGGATTCGGCTTGATCTGATGGAGATAGCACGAAATGGTTGCTCCGTCGAAGATATTGAACCAGTCATCAAACTTCTCCCGAAGCCGTTCATACGCCGTATCATGATAATTGGAAAGCAGCCAGATTTTCTTTCCCGCACGTTTACACCGTCGGGCTGCCCGGAATCCTTCCTCTATCGGACTCTTGAGTTCAATCCAGCCGGTCATGGCTTTCATGTAATCCTCGTATGCTCCGCCAAACTCCTGGACAAGTGCCTGTGCAGCTTCCGGATAGCTGACAGTCCCTCTGTCGAACTCAATCCAGTATTTTCCGTTATACACTTCCCTCAGCATCTTTTCCTGCTTCTCCGGATCACCGGGGAAAAGCATCTCAAGAAACCCCTCAGGTGCAAAGCGTATCAGAACATTCCCGATATCAAAGATAATCGTATCTGCTTTATGCCAGGGCATTGTTTCAAACTGCTGATCAAAACGCGTTCCCTCTGCCATTTTCCGCCTCCATCTTTCATTCAAAACTCCGGATACCTCAGGTATTTTACCACATGTGGCTATAAAATGAAATCCCGGGCAGCAGGCCATTGCCGGTTCACCCGGACTCCACTCCGGAATATGTGCTTTTTTTCATAAGTCGGATCCTCAGAATATAATCTGAACAGGCTGCCGGACGGCAGCCTGTTCAGATATTCGTTTTTCTTCAGGATAATGCGAAAAGTCACTTTTCAATCGGTCCTCTGTACTGCCTGATCCCGCCTATACTTTTTACTTTTTTAAAGCCAGCCTTTCTGAGAACAGCCACCGCATGTCGGCTTCTGCTGCCCCTCAGGCAGTATACAAAAACAGGCGTTTCTCTCTCTGCCGGCAGTCGCTGAATATATCCGAGAGGGATATTCAGTGCATTGGGAATATGCCCTGAACGATATTCCTCAGGTTCACGGACATCTATCAAAACAGCCCCTTTCGTACTTCGGTATTCCTGCAGTCCTTCGTTCATCCTGTTTCGAAATAAAAACACCGTCCATTCCTTTCTCAGCTTCTGCGCCGCTCTTTTCCTACTCTACGGTAATATTCCGCTTTTGCATCATACATGCGCTGATCCGCAATTCTGGCAAGTTCACGGGGATCTGTATCGGGCAGCTCATCTGCAGAGGCACAGCCATAGGCAGCCACAAGCGGAATGCCGCTCCTCTCCGACCATTCTTTCATTCTTGACTCATATTTCGAAAAGAGCCCATCCAGTCTGTCCCGTGAAGTATTCATCAGCACGACAAATTCATCTCCGCCAATGCGGAAAACCCGACCGTAAGGTCCAAATGTCTGCTCCAGACATTCCGCCGCCCCGATAATCATGGCATCCCCTTTTTCATGCCCCATATTGTCATTGACTTCTTTGAGACCGTTGATATCCACCTCCAGATACCGAAAATCCGGAGAGAGCGGGATACTGTTTTTCAGGAAATCCATATAACTTCTTCGATTTCCCATTCCTGTGAGTGCATCTATCAGTGCTTGTTCTTTTTCGTCATAAACACGCTCACTGAGACGTACTTTCAGATCAAGGAAGCCGTAGCCAAGCAACAGCTGAAAAATCAAAAAAATGGAGGTATTGATTAAAAGACCGAAATACCCTCCTGAATTTACAACAAGAAAGAGAAGAAACGCATCTGCAATGAGACAGATCAGAATATATAAACCTGGAAAAAGGAAAAAAGAGATAGGAACCGTCATGGAGAAGGTCATGAATACAGTCGGATTCACCGTCCCTGTCGATGTCATATCTAGATAGGAAATTCCAATCGCCCACAGAAAGAAAAACGAGGCGCAGATCGGATTCACTACATTCAGCAACTGATATCGCCTGTCCATATTCTGATTCACATACAAATTCAGTCCCAGATATAACAATGCCACTGTCAGAAGGGAAAAATAGAAATTCCGGTAGATTCCGATCTTTTCCCCAAACAGTTCCGGTCTGAGCAGTGTATAGACCAGCATAAACATCTCAAGCAACCCGATCGTGGCCAGTACGGCAACTGTAATACGCAGTGAGGAAGAATATACCTCTTTCAGGATTTCTCTCTTCCGTATCAGTTTTCTATCCATGGTCAGCCTCCCAAATATTTATAGTAAACGCAAAAAGTCAGTTCGTTTTGGATACGATAGTTACGTGGCCGCCGAGGCGTGGTTAGAAGCAGTGTAAGGGACCAGTGCAACGCACGGTTTAGGACGCTTACTGCTGATTTTCATCGCGTAACGGTTCCCGATAGTATAGCGAATACGCACCTTCTTCTTCGGCTTATCAAAATTAAAGGTGCACAGTGTTGCCAGTTCGATATTTGCGCGGGCAAATTGTGAAAAGTATGAACCCAAAACATCTACCAGGATGTTCAAACGCGGGAAATAGGTGTTATGCGTTACTTCGCGGCGTGCTTTTCGCCACACCTGCTCGATAG
>CACXHF010000461.1 GCA_902767305.1 uncultured Eubacteriales bacterium | reverse complement strand
TGAAAATACAGCAACGGATGAAACGTCCGGAATGGACAGCAGATCAGCAGTTTCTCAGATGTTTCATACAACCCTTGAACAGAATCCGGAACTTGAGCATTTGATTTCTGCTTCGTTTGAAAAAGCTGCAGAAATCAATCCGGACCATGGAACCAATCCGGTTCAGTCACTTGGTGAGTTCTATGATTTTATCGATGCATCTGCTTCCCATATTCCTGAGGTCAGAGGGAAAAACCTTGACGGAAAACAGCGTATTCTCTATCTGAACTGGCTGTTGGATCAGCCGCTGGATGAACTGAAAGACAAAGAGCTGTTCCGTCCGACGGTCAGATATCTTGAGCCGGTCAGCATTTGGCTGACAGAGTACAACCGTGTCTGGAAAGAGTTTCTTGACTCCGAAAACTCCTGGAATCCGGAGTACTACGATAAACTGCTTTCCGCTTCCGAATGGAATCTGGATAAAGGCTGGTATGAATCCTCTGAAAACTGGAACAGTTTTAATGACTTCTTCTCCCGCAGACTTTCCGGAGCTGACGTTCGTCCTGTAGCGGAACCTGATCATTCTTCCGTTGTTGCCGCTCCGGCAGATTCAGTTCCTCAGGGAATCTTTCCCATCAGTGAAGACGGCAGCATCGGGAATTCTGCTATGGACGAGAAAAACACAGCAGCAGTTCCATCTGTCACAGTAGATCAGATTCTTGGTGAAACCGGTGCAGAATATGCCGCTTTATTCCATGGCGGATATCTGGCACACCTGATGCTGAACGACAATGATTATCATCATTTTCACAGTCCTGTTTCCGGTACGGTAAAATCCGTTTATCTCCTTCCTTATACCAGTACATCAGGCGGAATTGTTACCTGGGATCCTGAAAAGCAACTGTATGTCCGAAAATCTGATTCACTTTACTGGCTGCAAAGTGAGACACGTGGTGTTGTCATGATCAAAACAGAAGCCGGTATGGTCGCGTTAATTCCTGTTGGAATGGGACAGGTATCCGGTCTGGAATTTCTCGAAGGCATTCAGCCTGAAACAGACATCAAAAAGGGGGATGAAGTTGGATTTTTCCAGTTTGATGGTTCAGACTGTATCCTTCTCTTTGAAAGCAAATCAGGCTTTACATTCACCGCTCCAGTGAAAACTGAGGAAGAATCAGAGGAAACTGCACATATTCTTTGCGGTGAAGAATATGGCCGGTTTGCCATTGCCTCGGAAACCGAATCATCAGCAACACCGGATGAGGCAGAAACCAGATCTCCTGCAGCACCGGATGAATCAGAGGCAGCGGACAGAGCGTCTGCCGTTGTCCAGGACACAGCGGAAAATGAATCAGCTCCGAGGGAATCCATTTCTGAGGAAGATGCGCTAATCGAAGAAACAGTGAACAAATAAGTGTTCGAATAGTCATCCCTTCTCATTTCTGAACAAATATATGATGGGATAATATTCCATCTGTTTGATAAATGTATTCCTGTCAATACATGTTGTCATACGTTAATCATGTATAAAAAGCTACGAGAGGCAATTGTAAATGTTTAATTTTCAGAAAAATAGAGTCTCTTTCTGCAGAGGAGCAGAAAGAATCCGCCTATTTGTTCTTTGTATTCTGGCATCGGTAATTATCCTGTCAATCCCACTCTCAGGCATCAGTGAAAACACGATTGTAACCAAAAGCAATTCAGGTGTTATAAACAGGACCTTGTCGGTTGATCCGACCGGACGTCACGAAGGTTTCAAAGCCGTTCTTTACGACAGCAGCAACGGACTGCCTACTTCAGAGGCAAATACTATTGCAGAAACAAGTGATGGTTTCATCTGGATTGGCAGTTATGCCGGCCTTATCCGTTATGACGGAAATACATTTGAACAGCTGGAGAGTACAAAGAGTCTCTCAAGTATCAAGTGTCTGTATGTGGACAGCCGGGAGCGTTTGTGGATCGGAACAAACGACAGCGGTGTCGGCGTCATGGAAAAGGGACAGATACGGAAATGGACCAAACTGGATGGTATGAAATCTGCCCATATCCGGGCAATTACTGAAGATCAGAATGGTAACATCTATGTTGCCACAACACGCGGCATTACCGTGATTGATTCCGACTATCATTTAAGTTTGATTGAGGATCCAAGAATCGCCGAGGCGAATATGCGCGATCTTCGAATGGGCACAGATGGCATTCTGT
>CACXHF010000460.1 GCA_902767305.1 uncultured Eubacteriales bacterium | reverse complement strand
TCCCTCAAAATAAAAATAGGCGACAAAATTGCGAGCAGTTTAAAGTATATGCTTATTTTGCTATTGTGAATTATTGATTCTACCTGTCAAACACGATATAATGGACACAGTTGATCAAAAAGAGAGGGTGTGTCCTATGGCTCGCAAATCAAAAGAAATCCTTCTATCCGAAGAGCAAAAAGCAGACTTGCATGTTCTTGCACAAAGCACTGATCCAGGCATCGCTTTACGGGCACGAATCATACTTGAGTCCGCAGTAGAATCTCAAGGGAAGATAGTGGCAGCAAAACTTGGGACTGCAGAGAGCAATGTAGCAAAGTGGAAAAAATGCTTTTTGGATAAAGGAATACAAGGAATTCAGGAGAGCAAAAGTGTTGGTCATCCAACCTCCGCTTCGAAATCATCCGATTTGCCGGAACATATCCTTTCGTACATTGAAGAGCACAGCAGCAATTGGACGGTTTCATCCATTGCTCAGCATTTTGCCGTATCTAAAAATGATGTTTATCGGGCATTAAAGAAGCTGAATATTACACCGGAACAGAGAGTACGCAATTGGACATATAAGACAACAGATATCCTGATGTCTGGAAAATATGTGGTTATAGGTCTCTTTCTTTCATCCGATGTGAAAATCATGGCGATTGCAGAAATGAACCAGCCTTATAGCATGGAGCGGATTCATGGTGAATTAATTACAGCAAACTCTGCACTCTACAAATATCTTGACAGTTCAGAAACAGCGTTGAGTCTTGCAGACACGGTTGTATCTTACACACAGATGACGGAAACAGTCCGTCATAACCAGGGACACTCTCCGAAAGAATTTTTAAATGCAATTCTCACAGTGTGGAATGATGCTCACCTTGTTTCGAACATACATGTGTTTTTCTATGGAAGTCCGGTTCTCAGAACATGCATCACTTCAGATATGCCAGTCACAGTTAATATGGACGAGCTGACATCTCTTTCAGAATGGATTGGCCAAATATTTGTATGGGTATCCAACTGTCCGGAGTCTCATGAAAAACAGAATATGGAAGTACTGCTGGATGTTATCGGAAAGTATAACAGCGCGTACAAAGACCGTGTTGAGCCGTTCGAATGGCGGTGTCTTCCAGAAACAGAACCGTTTGATGCAAATGCCAACACAAATGGATCCCCTCTCATTGCGGCCTCCTTCGAAGAAATCAATTCACAGCCTGAACCTAACGGAAATCGTCAGGAAATGCAGCTCCAATCTGATATACAACTATGCTATGAGGATGGAACGGTTATCCATAGAATAGTCAAATCAGACGAGCCGTTATATAGTGCCGAAGCATTTGACTTCAGTTCTGAAGACAGCTTCAAGAAAGGAATTAATGCCCTTGACCGTATTATGTCTGATTTTTCAAGGAAAATCGATCTCACAGCACGCGAGCAATATCTGTCTGAAGTAAAAAAAAACAAAAACCGCTGGGGGTCATGACAACACTTGAGGTTGAATTTCCAATAAGAAGAATGCAGATCCAGGTGCCGCGGGCTTTGATGAGGGATCTTCACTCGGGTGAACGGTATCTTACGCAGAGATATCGTGATTTGATATGCATGAACACCATACTGACCATGTCCTATAGGAAAGGCTGTGTGAGCTTCAATCTGCATCAGAAAAGAATCGGCAGTGAAGCGCTGCCTTTTTCTACATTTGTTAATGATGTAATCAATGAAGGAACTGCTCTGATTGAAGCAAAACGAAACAAAGCAGCAGCGATCCTTGATGAGTATGGATTTAATTGGGAAACAGGACGGTATGCCGAAGAAGTGCTGCCTGATTCGTTAATGATCATTTGTCCTGATGTGGCGGTAGTTGATCCTGACAGGATCCTTGCAGGAATAATACCGACATGGAATTCAGATGCACCTGAACTTGAAGACGTTCCGGAAGAAGTTTTCATTAAGGAATCCAATGACCTGATTGAAGAGGGAGAAACTTCACAGGAAGAACGAATATATTCGGAGCCGGATACAACGGAAATCAAGTGTAATCGAAAACCACGCAGAAAGAACCGTATTGTTGAACCTAAAGACAAAATCCCTTCCATCTGTGAGAATTACGTAGCCTGGAGAAATCAGCAGGAAGAGATGCATGAGCTGTGCAGAATTTTACATGTATGGGAGCTTGAAACCGATACACAACAGATTGTCTATGTCATGATAGATGCCGTGTATGTAAAGCAGCAGGCAGAAAAACATATCATGGATTCAGCAAAGAAACAGAAACGGACATTGAAGGACGAAGAAAATCAGCGTGTTACGCATTGGAATATTAAGATTGAATGGGATGAGTCAAAGTCATATGTGATTAATGACGAGGATCTTGACATTGCCTTAAAGCAGTTACTGGCTTTTCTTCTTGCTAATGGCCTGATTTCCCGATACATGGTCTTTTTCACAGATGGAGAGAGTAAGATATTCATCGCAATTGATACATACTTTTCCTATTGGAAACGCTCTGTATACCTGGATTTTCCACATGTACAGAAGAAATGCTACGACTTGTTGAGTAAAGCAATTATCAGTCGCCGCGTTGTAGATCCAAGAGGCGAGAAAGAGTTCTATGTCAAAGGGCCAAAGGCTGGTCAGGTTAAGAAACAGGAAATGACATCTCTGAGCGTTCTATACACAAGAAGAGTGACCTCTATTCTATGGGCAGGAAATACAGATGAAGCTGTCAACTACCTGAAGAATATTGACCCTGAGTATATTTACAATGAGGCTTCTCTCGATAAATTGATTGGGTA
>CACXHF010000459.1 GCA_902767305.1 uncultured Eubacteriales bacterium | reverse complement strand
TGAGAACTTCTGGCGCATTTTATCTGCCGCCCTGGGAGAAAATGCAACATTATTAAGATCTGATTTTGAAAGAGCCAGAGTGGCCAACTGATTCCTGCTGCTGGAAAGATATGTATCATTGAAAGACTGAAGCAGTTCGGATGAAATAGCGTTCATATTATATCCTTTCTTCATTTTCCGGACACAAAGTGCCGATATACGTCATAGAGCGCAACTCAATAAAAACGCAGCTGAATGCTCCCCATAATGATGGGAGCATCAGCCTTTCCGTTTTTATGAGAAACATCTATTTACCTTTTGTTGAAAATCAATCTCAGTCAATCCCGGTAACTTTATAGTCTTTCTCCGTAACTGCCTGTACCAGAAGTGCATTATCAACCGGTTTGGTCAATGTAACAGTTGCAGTTCCGGCAGTATAGCTGACTACGGCTAAGACAACTCCGTCTATTTTCTCCAACGCTTTTTTTACTGTTGCCTCACAGTGCGGGCACATCATTCCCTCGATTTTCATTATCTTTTCCATGATTCTAACCCTCCTTCAGTTTTTCAAAGCAAATCTTTCAGACAGAGCATAAAAGACAGCCCCACGCATCATTATATACTACATGGTGCATATTGCAAGACAGTTTTTCTCACGAAAACCAGCCTCCATACTTGCAAACCTGCAGTTTCTTCGTATTGAAAATGGAAAGTAATTTGCCATATCAATCGGGTTGTGATAGAATCTCTTAAAGCAATAGATCACTAGAACCGAAGAACCTGCGGACACTTTGTCCGAGGAAGAGAGGAAAAATTGGATACATATACTGTCATAGGGGGACAGTTTGTAAATGCCGCTGATAATACGTCCGCTGAAAAACGTTTCTATGTCACTTTGGAAAACGAAATTGGAAAAAGGCATGAAATCATTCTTTCAGGCAACAGCCTGAACACCGTTAAACTCGGAAAAGAATATTTCATTGAAGATGACCACAGTCTGCGCCGTGTCATTCGTGTAGCTGCGGCTGTAATCTGCAGAGATGGAAAGGTATTTGCTTCACAAAGAGGTTACGGGGAACTGAAGGATCATTGGGAATTCCCAGGGGGAAAAGTAGAAAAAGGAGAAACACCGGAGGAAGCACTGATACGTGAAATAAATGAGGAACTGGCAACCACCATCCGGGTAGAAAAACATCTGACACGTATCGAATATGATTATCCGGAATTTCATCTGATCATGGACTGTTATATCTGCTCTGTAATTAACGGAGAACTAACTCTGATTGAACACGAATCATCGGCATGGCTTTCTGCAGGTGATCTATATACTGTCGACTGGCTTCCAGCAGATTTGCTTGCTCTCAGTTATGTTCAGAATCTTCTTCTGAACAGCTAATCTGCCTTGCATCTGCAATGTAAGATTACCAGTGATTATCAATTTCATAATACGACATAAATGACCTCTATAAGGAGAATAGGAATGCTTGAGGACATCATAAAAAATCACCTTCTTTTTGATTCGGAAGCTCAAACTGTCGTGCGCGGGCAGGAAAACCGGCAGAGACGTGTCAGCTTTTTGAAAGGAGCCCTGATAGGAAACAGCCGAAGTGTCAGCAGAGGTCTGAACGCACGAGTTCGAATTGGCGGAAATATCGGCTTTGCATCTGTCGGCAGCTATTCCGAAAAAGACGTCATGAGTGTAATTGAAAAAGCGACAAAAAATGCACGCTTTCTTAATCTGCATGCTGCAAGAAAACAGCAAGTGATTCCACCGTATCCATTTGAAGGCAGCCCGATCAGCCGTGGTGAGATTAACGATTCCGAACAGAAGCAGATGATCGATACCTGCCAAAAAATCGATTCATATATTTCAGAACACTACCCACACCTGTCATCACGAAGAGTCATATATACTGAAGATTCACAGGATAAAATCATCTATACTTCGGACGCCTGTTCCGGTCATGTTGTGACTCCAAGATGCTATATCTATGTGTTTCTTTCTGCAGAAACCCATGACGGGGCTCCTGTCGAACTGTTCGAGGCATATGGCGGAGCAGGAGCCTTTGCGGATCATTTTACTGATGTAGAATGGATGTATCCTAAAATCGATCTTCTTGTCCAGAGACTTATGGACAAGAAGGACGGTGTCTTTCCAGAAGCCGGAGTTAAAACCGTTATT
>CACXHF010000458.1 GCA_902767305.1 uncultured Eubacteriales bacterium | reverse complement strand
CGTTGTCAGTGGCGCCGGCAAAGAAAGCCATGGCCGGGTACGGCAGAAAGATGAGACAGATATAGGTAATTACGCGAATGAGGGACGGATGCCCCGTCAGAACCTGAAGAAGCATTGTGTCGTTAAAACTGCTGAAACCAGTCAGGAGACAAAGAAGTCCAAAGGAGACAAAGTCCAGTCCCGCAGTTTTCATCAGGATTTTCCCGAAAAACCCGATAATCAGGAAGAAAAGTCCCACAAGCAGAATCACTGAGGAAAACCCGAATATCCACAGATTCTTCCGGAACAGATTCCTCATATATACTCCACCGTCTGCAATCATCGCGTCACTGAGCGCTGCAGACGTGCCTGAAAAAATCGGTTCCAGATGAAGACTCAGCTGTGATGTTTTCTCAGGGATCGGTATGGTATGGACATAGATTCCGTAAGACTTTCCAAGACGCTTCGGAATTGACGGATGATAGCTGTAAATACACGTTCCGTCGGCATACACATCAAAGAACGTGTCCATGCTCTTCACGCAAAACGACCTGCCGACATGGAAAACACCGTTCATATCCATCCGCAGATTCTGCGGACCGGCTGGCAGATCAGAAAGGTTCCTGGTTTCTCCACTTTCCGTCATCCATCCGCTCTCTGCTGATGTATATTCTCCACGGTATGGCTGTGAGCTATCCCGATCCAGATAAATAGAAACCACAATAAACACAATCAGAAAATAGAAAAAAATCACCTGTTCCCGTGTCGACCGCTGCTGGCTCTGGAGTGATCGTTCTCTCATCTGCCGAAACCGTATTCTGAACTTTTCCGACATCGGATGTTTTCCCTGCTTTTCCACTGTGACACCTGCCTAAATCAATCGCGCTAATTTCGAAACTGCTCATAAAACACGAATCTGCTGCCTTAGTCAGATACGCGGTTCTGTCCCGGAAGTACCGTACAGAGCACACTGCTGTCTGCAGGCAGAGAAATCCATGGAATCCATGACAGCGCACAAAGTTTAGCAGAATATCCAGTCAATTGCAATGAATCATCCCAGAAAACTTCATCATGCTTCACACCATGTTACGTCAGAACACAGGCATCTATCCCTCTGTTAAAAAAGGGGAGGTGTCTCTGATTCTGAAGCTTCAGAAACATCTCCCCTTCACGCCGGTTCAGGCAGAAATCCGTTCCTTGCCGGCATCTCCCTGAAAAATGAGAATATCATCAATCCGGACATTCAGTACTGCCGCAAGTACGGCAAGATTGTCGACAGTCGGCAGCGCTGTTCCGCGCTGCCACTTGTAAATAGCCTGTGGTGTGCTGAAGCCAAAGATTTCCTGAAGATCCTTTACGCTCAGCCCGGCCTGTCTTCTCATGCGGGTAATATTGATTCCTGTTGCGGTCATGTCAATGACCGGAATACGATTCATTTCATTTACACTCCTGTTCCGGCTGCCCGCCGGAACAGTGCCGGCTCAGCCTGCTTTAAAATTATAGATGGGTTTCAGTATTTCAAGAATCTCCACGCTTTCGTCGATAACTCCGATAATGTCCTCCAGCGATTTATAGGCCATGGGTGCCTCATCTAGCGTCGATTCACTGACCGAAGTGGTATAAATGCCCGTCATCTCCCTGCGATATGTTTCCATATCCAGCCGTTCTCTGGCTGCCGTCCTCGAAAGAAGTCGACCGGCACCATGCGGTGCAGAGAAATTCCATTCCTCATTCCCTTTTCCCACAGCAAGAACACTGCCGTCCCGCATATTGATGGGAATCAGAACACGCTCGCCCTTATGTGCGGCAATAGCTCCCTTACGCAGGATCATTTCATCAGTATCAATATAATTATGAATGGTATGGAAGGCATCTCCGACCTTCGCACCCAGCTGTCCCAGAAGAATCTCCGCCATACATTCACGGCTCCTGCGGGCAAAACGCTGACAGATCTCTACGTCATGGAGGTAATCCTGCAAAGCCTCTCCGGTCAGATCACACAGCTCCTCCGGCACAGTCAGTTCTCGGCGCTTCCATTGAAGCTCCTTCAGGGCACGTTCAATCTCCCCTCGCCGGCCGCTTGCCTTGTATTCGGCAATCAGCGCATCCCGCTGGGCAAAGTACTCTCCCTTACCTTGATTCAGCTCGACAGCCAGCCGCTGGTAATACTCTGCTACCTGTTTTCCCAGGTTTCGGGAGCCAGAATGGATCACCAGATACTTTGTACCGTCTGCTCCCCTGTCAATCCCAATAAAGTGGTTCCCACCGCCCAGTGTGCCGAGGCTGCGCTCAAGCCGCCTTGAATCTCTAAGATTCCGGAAGCAGCGCAGGCCGTCAATGCCAAAGCGCTCCAACCGTCCTTTCCATACCTCCATACCGGAAGGAATTGCATGTGCTGCAGCGTCCATCCTGTTCAGATCAATTTTCGCCTTGCCAAGGTTGACCGTATACATGCCGCAGCCGATATCAACCCCCACGATATTTGGCACCACCCTGTCCCTGACGGTCATGGTTGTTCCGATCGTACATCCCCGGCCTGCATGGACATCCGGCATAATACGTATACGGCTTCCCTCTGTAAATTCGCTGTCACACATTCTCCGGATCTGATCAACCGCCTCGTCCTCAATGACTCTGGCAAAGCAGACTGCCGTGCTTACCTTTCCTCTGATTATCATTCTCTTCGCCCCCCTTCGATTCAAAATATAAAAACCGCCTGACCCATACAAGGCAGGCGGTTCAAAACGACTGAATCCCCGTTACAGTGAGATCCTCGGTTCATTCACGATTGCCTTATATGCATACAGAATCAGACCTTCCAGCTGGCTGGACGGCCGTTCGAGTTTGGTATACGATAAAGCAATGCGAATATCCGTCATGTCTCTTTCCTTTCCGGGCACTGCCCTCTTTGATGGCCATACTATATCACCGTTTGACTGTCCTGTAAATAAACCTGCAGTATAAAATCAGACTTCTGCCATAAGGCCATCTGTATCCGGATAAGGAAACTGATATAAAAAAATGCCTTCTCTGTCCGGCAGAGAAGGCATCTGCGTATTCAGTTAAAACCGACAATCTTGTCGGCAAGCCTGTACACCACTTTGGCCATACTCATACCGATACGCGAATGAGAACGGACAAACAAGCCTATCAGTCCATGAGCCATTTTTTTGTAGAGATCCGGATTTTTCTGTTTAATGTATTCCCAGAGTGCATCTCTCTTGTCAAGCAGTTCCTTTTCCCCGGAAAGGATCGGCATAATGGAGGAAACGGCAGTAATGATCTCGAGATAATTATACAGATATTTCCGGCAGTGTTTCTCAGGAACAGAAAGAACATCCACCGAATCCAGCATAATGCGGTTAACAAGCAGCTGCTGATCAATCCGCCGGATCATGACATCCTCGTTCACTGACTGATCATCCCGCCCGATGTAATAGTGATAGAGAACCTCATGCATGTAATACATGCTCTTAACATTCTTCATGGGAACATAAACATAGATATTATCCACATAGAATGTATGTTTCGGCAGAGTGAGTCCGCACTCAATCAGCATTTCCCGCCGGTACGTGGCCGAATGCATCAGGATATACTGCCCAATACGGAGACTGCGCATATTCGGCCAGGAAAAGACACGATCTGTCGGCAGCGCATTGGCATACTGCATGACATGCTTGCGAGTCGCTCCAACCTTATCATAGATATAGTCTGTAATGAAAAGATCCACTGGTTCCGGAAGCGTCCGCAGCCGCTCAATCAGTTTCAGCAGCACCTGTGAATCAAACCAGTCATCCGAGTCCAGAACACGAAAATAAAGTCCGGAAGCATGACTGAGACCGCACATGACTGCATCCCCGTGTCCACCGTTCTCTTTGTGAACCGCTTTCACTATTCCGGGATACTTTTTCTCATACTCATCCGCAATCGCAGCCGTTCCGTCTGTGGAGCCGTCATCTACGATCAGAATCTCCACCTCCTCACCGC
The DNA here is from genome assembly GCA_902767305.1 of uncultured Eubacteriales bacterium. Classification (GTDB taxonomy): domain Bacteria; phylum Bacillota; class Clostridia; order Christensenellales; family Aristaeellaceae; genus Ventricola. The sequence continues at coordinate 6,428 of CACXHF010000458.1, read as the reverse complement.
CGGGGAGAATGCTTTCAATGGCATGTCGCATGTATGCCTCAGAATTATAGCAGGGTACAGCAACAGAAAGGATTTTCATCTGACTTTCACCTCAAAAAGTTCGATCACAGAGAAGAAACGTGCATTTATGCAGAAACAGCAGACGGACAGAGAGATCTGTTATTAAAAAGGCTGCGGGTCTTTACCTGCAGCCATATACCTCTGGAAACAGAAACTCAGCGGGCACTGGTCTGGAACCGGCCTCTGTCCTTTTTCTGCTCCGGAATCGGAGCAATCTCACCGGCATCGCGCAGAGCGTTGCGGGTAAACAGCGGACCAACCAGCTCATAAATCAGCACGCCGAACAGTGTCACGTTACGAATAATGGAGGCATCCTGCCCGCCAAGCGCGGCAGCCTGATTGACCATGCCAAGGGCTACGCCTGCCTGCGGCAGAAGCGTGATTCCAAGATACTTGACCACATTTTGCGGACACTTCATTGCCTGAGAACTCAATCGGGCGCCCATATACTTGCCAAATGAACGGGTAAGAATGTAGGCAATACCGATCAGCACATAAACCGGCTGACCGAAGACACTCAGTTCCAGTGCGGCACCGCTCAGAACGAAGAAGGTTGCATTCAGCGGAGCTGTCCATTTCTCCGCACGTTTCATGATATCCGCCGAATATTCACTGGTATTGCAGAAAACAGTTCCCAGCATCATGCACACAAGCAGGGTGGAGAAGGAAATCTCCGCAGGGCCGACGGGAATACGCAGATAGGACAGAGCAATGGTCATCAGAACGAATGAAATCGTCATGGACAGACGGTTGGAGTTGGAATAGAATAGTTTCTCAATCCGAGAGAGAAGCAGTCCAAGACCGCCGCCGAGCAGCAGAGAGAAGATGATTTCCAGGACCGGATTGACAATTACGGAAATAACATCCAGATTGCCTACTTTCATTGCCTGGGCAATTCCGTAAGAGACGGAGAAAACTACAAGACCGACCGCATCGTCAAGAGCGACAATCGGAAGCAGAAGACGGGTCAGAGGACCATCCGCCTTATACTGGCGAACAACCATCAGGGTTGCTGCCGGAGCTGTTGCCGATGCAATGGCACCAAGTACTATGGCCACACGCAGCGACATGACTTCCTCACCAAGGATAAAATGCAGCGCAATCAGAACCACATCCACCACGAGGGAGGCCGTTACCGACTGAAAGATACCAATAATAGTCGCAGCTTTTCCGGTATGCTTCAGTTCCTCAAGCAGAAACTCGGATCCGATGGAGAATGCGATAAAGCCCAGTGCTGTCTCATTGATGATGCTGATAGACTGCACATCCGCATAGCTGGAAAAACCGACGCCGCTCAGGCCGATCTGGCCGATACCGTACGGCCCGATAATCAGACCGGCAATCAGGAAAGCCGTAACATCCGGGAAATTGAATCCCAGCTTTTTAAATACACGGGTCAGCATCAGACCCGCAAACAATGCTATTGAAACCGATAAAAAAATCTTCATTTCCATGATTAATAACCTCCTCACAGCAAGGGACAATTATAGTCATCCCTCTGCCGGATTTCAAGGTTATTTCTCACAAAAAACAAAAACTGTACAACTTTATCCCCGATCATGTGCTTTTTTCCATTCCCTGATCTCCATCAGCCGCTGTGCATACCGGCTCTCTAATCCCTGTGTCGTCGGCTGATAATAAACACTGTCCATGAGATCCTCCGGCAGACAGTGCATTGCGGAGAGCTTTTCCTGCGTATCGTGCGCGTAAACATAGCCCTTTCCGTACCCAAGGCTGTCCATCAGCTGCGTCGGTGCATTGCGGATCTGCATCGGAACCGGCTCTGCCAGACGCGTTTCAGCATCCTTTTTGGCATGCTCATAAGCCATATAAAGCGAATTGGATTTAGGGGACAAGGCCAGATAGACAACCGCCTGCGTCAGATGAACTGAACATTCAGGCATTCCAAGGTAATGACATGCCTGATAGCAGGCTACTGCCTGTTCAATAGCGCGTGGATCTGCCAGACCAACGTCCTCGCTGGCAAAGCGCACAAGACGGCGGGCCACATACAGAGGATCCTCCCCCGCCTCCAGCATCCGAGCCAGCCAGTAAACCGCCGCGTCCGGATCCGAGTTGCGCATGGATTTGTGAAGCGCGGAAATGATATTGTAGTGTTCCTCACCGTTCTTATCGTACAGGAGCGATTTTTTTGAGGTTATCTGGGAAAGGATTCCCTCCGGCACTGTCACCGTCCCGTCTGCCGCAATCTGCCCGTTGAGAACCGCCATTTCCAGCGTTCCGAGCGCCATGCGCGCATCGCCATTGGCAAATACGGCGATCTGCCGGAGGACCTTCGGTGCAAGATCTACTTTCAAACTGCCAAAGCCGCGCGGATCCCGAAGGGTGCGTTCAAGCATCGCCCGGATATCCTCCGGCTCCAGCGCCTTGAGAACAAAGACCTTGCACCGTGAGAGAAGTGCTCCGTTAATCTCAAAAGACGGGTTTTCCGTTGTCGCGCCGATCAGGATAATGCTTCCCTTTTCCACATAGGGAAGAAAGGCATCCTGCTGCGCTTTATTGAAACGATGGATCTCATCCACAAAAAGGATGGTCCGCTCACCGAATCTGCGTCCCTCCTCCGCCCGTTCCATAATAGTCCGGGCTTCCCGAATACCGCCGGTTACAGCGGAAAAATCGGCAAAGGATGCCTTTGTCCGGGATGCGATGATTCTGGCAAGCGTTGTCTTCCCCACTCCGGGCGGTCCCCAGAAAATCATGGAGGAGATCCGGTCCTCCTCAATCAGCCGGCGCAGAATCTTCCCCGGCCCCAGGAGATGCTGCTGACCGACGAATTCCGTCAGATCCCTCGGACGCATCCGGGCAGCCAGTGGCTGCTCGGTCTCCTGTTCAAACATATTCGTCTGTTCCATCATGACAGCTGACTGAATACCTCACCCAGTTTTTCATTAATTACCAGATCTGCGATATCGTCCCTTGCCGTCCGGCTCTTGTTAATCAGTACCAGCCGGCTTCCATGATATTCATCCAGAAATGCCGCCGCCGGATACACCGAAAGCGAGGTCCCTGCGACGATCAGCAGATCTGCCTGACGAATTGCCTGAACCGCGCCGTATGTCACGTCCGGATCAAGCCCCTCCTCATACAGGACCACATCCGGTTTGACACGGCCGCCGCAGGACGGACAGACCGGCACTGCCGGCAGGTCCATAAACTCCTTCAGGTTAAATTTCCTGCCGCACTTCTGGCAGGTATTGCGGTGGACACTTCCGTGAAGTTCATAAACACGGCGGCTGCCTCCTGCCTGATGAAGACCGTCAATATTCTGGGTGACTACTGCAAGAAGCCGTCCTTCCCGCTCCCATTGTGCCAGTTTAAGATGAACCACATTGGGTCTGGCCTCCGGAAACAGCATTTTTTCCCGATAAAACTGAAAAAACACTTCCGGTTTGCGCAGATAGAAAGAATGGGAGATGATGGTTTCTGGCGGATACTTGTATTTCTGGTTGTACAGACCATCCGGTGATCGGAAATCCGGAATGCCGCTTTCCGTCGATACACCCGCTCCACCGAAAAAGACAATCCGACTGCTCTCACTTACCCAGTTTTTCAGCAGTTCCAGTTTCTTTTCATCCATAAATATCCCTCCTTTTCAACAATCCGATTCAAAGTGTTAGCATCTTTTCAGACTGAAATGTACATTCAAGCCGGTTTTTCACCATTTCCAACAGTAAATAAAAGACAGCAGGGGAAACTTCCAGACCGTTGTCCAGCGCAGCCAGTCCCTCTTTCATGATCCACTGCATATCTGCAACATCTTTGCCGCAGAGAACGGTTCCCTCTGCACTGCGGCATTCATCGCACAGAATTCCGCCGCGTCCGACAGAAAATCCGTACTTTTTTCCGTCATCCGGAATCAGGTTGGTCCCGCAGACGGCGCATTTCCGGACACCGGGACGGTATCCGTTCAGAGAAAGGAGGCCCGCCATAAATACCGCTGTCACGCTGCGCGGATTCTCAGCCCCATAAGCCAGATGCGCCAGAGAACGCAGAAAATGCAGGAAGAAACGCGGCTCCGGCTGATCCGGCTGAACCACCACCCGGCACATCTCCAGCATCAGCGTTCCATGACTCAGGCGGCCGTAGTCCTCCCGGAGCGGATAAAAGGCATCCGTTACCTGACAGGACACCATCGTAGCATGTTCCCTGGATTCATAAATCACATATTCTCCGGAACAGAAAAGCTCGCTGGCAGAAAGGAGCGGGCTCTTCGGTGATTTTGCCCGTCTTGCCAGCACCTCAAGCCGGCCGCGTTCCGGGGAAAACAGCGTCAGTATTCGGTCATTATCCCTGTAATCCGTACGGCCAATGACGACCGCATTGGTTTTGATCTGTGCCATTTTCCTCTTCTCCGTCCAGTTTCCCTGGAAGGAATCCTCTCTCCCGATTTTTCATTCCGACCCCTGCATTGGAAACCGGTATCAGCATTTCCCAGGCAGATGCTTCCCGGATGTTTGCTTTGCCCCGCTGCAGAGAATCAGAATGAAGGCGACCGGCACGCAGGCCATAAACGAATAGGCATACCGGACCAGAATGCAGGCTGAAAAGACATATGAAAGGATAATTCCCCAGATCGGCAGAAGAATGAGACCGTTCCGTGAGCGCCGCACCTTGGTCATGAAAGAGAGCAGAAGAAGCGCATAGACGTACATGGAAGGCCTGAACAGAAGTGCAAGGATCGGAATGCGTTCATGACGGGATGAGTGGGCAATTCCCTGCAGAAAACTGTGCAGACGCCGCAGAATCGGTTTCTGCTCCAGCGTGCCCGCTTCACTCGGGAAAATAATCTCCGTCTTTGTATAGACAAAGTCCCATCCCTCGGAATCCATGGCATGCGCATGACTGATGTCGTCCGGATCCCAGATTCCGGCACAGTTCAGCAGAAATGCTTCAAGGTAAATACCCGGATACCGTTTCCCGTAGCGAAGCCAGGTCTGCCAGAAAGCCCATCTGTCTGTCTCATAGCGCCGATAGTCGAAATTTCCACCCTTTGCTGTATCAGCTGAATAGGGGCGGTATCTCTCTACGGCACCCTCTGCCCACCAGGTACTCAGTTCCGCCCGTTCCTCCTCCGACATCGGTGCTCTGTTGGCTGTACGCATCAGCTGCTGGCATGGCACAGACATCATTTCACTTGCCGGTGTATCCCATGCCTTTACCGCAATCCGAATTGATTTCGGAACGGAAAGCGCTACTGCCAGAGTTACGGCAACCAGTACCAGTGCACGTTTTCTGCGGCAGATCAGGAGAATCGCAACGCAGCCAAGCAAATAGGAAAAGACACCGTTATGGCGCAGAAGCGAGAGAAACAGACAGGTCAGGACAAATGCTGCCTGGCGCCTCCATGAATTCATCAGTCCGTCCGGATCCTCCTGTGCCTGCCAGATTTCGCACACAAGCAGGGTCAGCATGGCTGCAAACATGGCATCCTTTACCGTAGACACGGCCATAAGTCCATGCACAGGGAAAAGGGTAAAAAACAGAAGGGTAAAAAAGGCTGCCCAGCGCGGCACGCGCTTTGAAACAAAGCAAACCACGTACGCATACGCCCCTGCCATCACCAGCAGCTGAACCATGCAGTACATGGCTGCACCCAGCGTATACGAGCCGGTCAGATGATATCCAAGCGAAAACAGCACTCCGGTCAGAATGGTATGAAAGACCGGATGTGCACCAAAGTATGGTCCCCGCTGATACTGCAGAAGCTCCGTAAAGAAGTCATAATTGACAATTCCAGGAAAATAAGCCAGCAGCACAAGTATATAGCACACGGAAATCACGGCAAAACAGGGAAGAAAGTGAAAGGTCTGCCTGCCTCTTGATTCTTCCGCCGGAGGCGCAACAGCCAGCAGATAGGAAAACATCGTTCCAAAGAAGGGCGCTGATATCACTGGTACCGCCAGACGGCGCACCAGGCTTCCCATCCCTGGCAGAAACGCACCATATACCGTCAGCTCGCTGCCGATCCCCAGGAAAAAAGAAAAAATCAGGCCAAAAAGCATCCCGTACAGAAGTGCTCTTGCAGACTGTTTCTGATATGCCTGACGGACAGGAAAAAAAGCCGCTGCGAACAGCACAGACGGATAGACAGCAGACCGGAAAATACGGCTGTCCGGATCAATCGAGGTCATATAGGGTGCTGCCAGCATAGCCAGAACCACAGTCGCCAGTGCCGCCAGCGTTGCCCGTTTTCGAACGATTCCCATTCCTTAATCCTCCGTTTTCACACTCCGGCTGCTCGCCGGAACGTATCCGTTTCTGCCGGAAAAAGATATAGAAAAAGCACCGAGGTGATCGGTGCTTTCAGGATTCCATGCTTACTGCTCTACCGGATAGACGCTGCACTG
>CACXHF010000457.1 GCA_902767305.1 uncultured Eubacteriales bacterium | reverse complement strand
CTTCTCGCGAGTAAAGGAAAAGCCGTATGCATACTTGATCCCTTCATAGTAATAGATGGCCTCAAGCTTTGTAGGCACATCTTTATCTGTAAAGGCGAATGGCTCCTGCGGGAGCAATGTATCTTTCAGCGGCTTTGCATATTCACCGACCACCATGCTCCGCATCAGATCAAGCGCATGAAGGACGTTGCTTTTTCCTGCTGCATTTGCTCCATAAATTGCGGCAACGGGCAGGATCTTCTTCTTGCTATCGGGTGACAGCAGTGATTCCTGGAAATCACGGTCAGCTGTAGCAGCAAGGCTCAAGATGGCGCTGCCATGTATGGAACGATGGTTTGTCACTGAAAATTGGAGAAGCATTCTACCACCTCCTCGCCATCCATACTATTACAAACCTCTTTGAATTTCAAGTTTAACTTTTGAAATTGCAGACTTTCTGCGAAATTTGATGTTAAATATTGTTTAGCGAGGTTTTGTGTCGCTCTGCCTTGCCTATTTTTCCTTCTGCTGACACAGACTGCCGTAAAGAAAGGCAGCGAAACTTCCGCCAGTATGAAGAAGTTTTCTTTTTTGTCAAGTCCCTATCTATGATGCCTGGTCAATGATAGGCCGGATAACGCCAAAAAATCACAGAGGCAAAAAATCCTGGCACAATCTGCTGCACCAGGATCGTAAGGAGGAAGCGAAGGAAAAAACGTTTCGGTTCAATGTCTTCGCCCTGACTATGGGCCGCATGCCGCTTCATGATTCTGAAGCGGACTGACACTGAATCCACGGGAACGCCCTGAAGCCGGGTCATCTGCCTGCAAAGTCCGGAATTCCTCTCAGGCCTTGGCAGAATCCGAGTCCTTTCAGCGGATGCCCTTTTTCCGTGTATAGATCTCAAAAATCAGGAGACCGGCAACCAGTATTCCGGCACTTACACAGAACAGGAACTGGTATCCGCCAATCCCGGCAATCATCTCAAGGGCCATGCCGCCAAGCATCGGGCCGATGCCCTGCCCCACATCGCCGAACAGATAGTAAGTGCTGGTGGCAACACCGGAACGGTCACGCCCGATGTAATTGATGCACCCTGCCTGAAGAGACGGCTGCGCAGTGCCCTGACCGACCGCACGCAGCACCGCCGAAAGAAGGATCATGGCAAACGACGTACTCTGACTGAGGACAATCATGGAAACCGCAGTCAGAAGCATGGCCGGCAGGACCGTCAGCCGTATTCCTTTTTTGTCCATCAGTTTGCCGGAAAGCGGGCGGATAATGAACAGGCAGACCGCATACACCGTAAAGTACAGGCTCACATCCGCGATGCCTCTCAGATCGGAATACAACACGATATAGGCATTGATGATTCCGTTAATAAAGGAGAACATTCCGCCGCACAGGGAAAAGGCCCAGGCATGCCATTCAAGGATATCCTCAAAGCGGATAAATTTCTTCTCGTTTTTAGGTTTCACCGCATCTGAATGCATGAACATCAGCAGCACACAGCCGGCAACCGGCATGGCGGCAGATACCAGGAACACTGCTTTCATTCCCATGGCCTGAGCGATGGCGATGCCAAGGCCGGGTGCGGTTGCCGAAGCCAGTACCATGCTGAGACCCATATAGCCGATTCCCTCACCCATCCGACTCTTCGGAATAAAGCAGGTGCACAGAGCTACCTGTGTCGTACTGCCGATGGCAAATCCAAGACCGTTGATGATGCGCATCACGACAAAAAACGGAATACTTCCGGCAAAGGCAAATCCGATCAGGCCTGCTGTCATCAGAATGTTGCTGATCATCAGCAGCAGGATCTTGTTCATCCGGTCTGCCATGAGACCGCAGAATGGCCGGCAGAACAGCGAAGTCAGAGAAAACAGGCCAACGATGGTGCCGGCCAGCGTCATGGTCGCCCCGATATCGTTCGTCAGAAACTTTGAAAGGATTGTCTGGTTGGTGTAAAAGGAAAACGCGCTGAGCGTACACACCACCAGTACCATGATATAATTCCGGTTCCACAGTTTTTCCCCGGAATCTGTATGGTTGCTCATGTTATCCTCCCTTTCAGACCGGAAAACGTTCCGGTTTTTTGTTTTTCAGTATTCCATCCGGAATTGCGGATGTTAAGACCGGTTATTTTCCTGATGGAACAGCGCCATCCCCGGCAATTGTCCGAATCCATTTTTTCCGGAAGAGACGGATCATGCACCAGACGGTTTTGATGATATAGTCGATTTTCATCAGGATATAGATAAAGAACGGATTGAGATGCCAGACAAAGGCCGAGAGGAATCCCAGCGGAATGGAACAGATCCACATGAAAGCGATATCCGCAATCATCAGGAAACGGGTGTCCCCGCCGCCCCGCAGCACCCCTTTGGTCAGCATGGACTGCATTGTCTGGAAGACGACCATGATGGAAACCGCATCGATGAGCAGGAAGGCAATCCTGCGGGTCTCCTCTGTGATGTTGTACGCCCCGATGATCAGCGGGGAGAACAGCAGGATCAGTCCTCCGGCAATGAACCCGATCACCATGCTGAGAAAGGTAAAGGTAACCCCCTGGCGGAACGCCAGATCCCTGTCCCCGCGCCCCAGGACATTGCCTGTCATGATGCTGCCCGCGCTGGCAAATCCGGAATTGAACACCGTCGAAAGACGCACAATCATGGCGACAATGGCATTGGCAGTCACAAAGGAAGCTCCCAGATGCCCGATAATCATAGTTACCGCGGTGTTTCCAAGACCCAAGAGGAAATCGGAGATGATCACCGGCACGCTGTAATTCAGGTACCGGCTGAGATAACTGCGGCACGGTTCCAGAAACATGCGCAGCCGGTAACCGATGCGCCTGTCGATGCACAGGATGAACACAAGGACCACGGCGGTCTCGATTCCTCTGGCGAGGGTGGTCGCCAGCGCCGCGCCGGCAATCTCCATCCGGGGCAGTCCGAAATGGCCGAAGATCAGGACCCAGTTAAAAAACAG
>CACXHF010000456.1 GCA_902767305.1 uncultured Eubacteriales bacterium | reverse complement strand
TATTTGCACCCCAGAAAGGCGAGTGGGGTGCATCGTTTTCTTGTATCGACCGTGCCATTCCCGGGTTACCTGTCTTTGGTTCAGCGAAACGGATGCCTGTCGGATGCAGCGGTCTGTCTGCGCTGTTTTTTTGGAGGAGGTTCAGGCAGCATACATCATTGAAAAAACAGGGTTTTTCGGATTCGGGTTATTCATGTAAATGAAAGCCTGAGGGAAACAGACAAAGGAATATTGACGAGCGATCTTCCGATTACTATAATAGACAATGATGAGTGATCGGTAGGTCACTGGTTTTATTTTCGGAGGTTTATATGGCAAAGGACACAAAGGAGAGAATCCTGACGGCAGCTCTGGAACTGTTCTCGGAAAAGGGGTATGAAGGAACCAATATCCGGGAACTGTCAGCGTCCCTCGGACTGGTGAAGTCGGGCATATATAAGCATTATGCGAGCAAAGAGGATATTTGGAATGCTCTGCTGGACAGGATGATTGCCTATTATGCGGAGAACCTGGGATCTGCGGAGCATCTGCCGCCTGTGCCTGACTCACTGGAAGAACTGGTGAATATGACGATGCGGATGGTCAGTTTTACCATTCACGATGAGAAGATCGTCAAGACAAGAAAGCTGCTTTCCATCGAGCAGTTCCGGGATGACCGGGCCAGGGAGCTGGCAACAAAACACTTTCTGACAGGTCTGAAGGAGATGTTTACGCCGGTTTTTGCCGGAATGATGGAAAAAGGTCTGCTGCGGCAGGATGATCCCGCCATGGTTGCTTTTGCCTATACAAGCCCGATCTCAGCGCTGATTCATCAGTGTGACCGGGAGCCGGAGAAAACGGAACAGATCATTGCCAAGGTGGAGGCATTCAGCCGTCATTTTATTAAAATATACGGTAATGAACAGGCAGAGGGAATAAAGGAATTTAGCCGGCCGGGGGATCAAGAACACTGACCGCCTGCTGAGGACAGGATGCAGGTCCTGCGTGCGGTCAGTATCGACCCCTTCAGAGTGCGCATTTGTGGAGGAAAGCGGAATGGAATACATCAGAGTAACAAAGGACAACCTGGAGAGCGAGCATATCTGCTGTGCCATTTCCAGTAATCGGGATATCCAGGTGGCGTCCAAAAAAGCCTGGCTGGCAGAACGGTTTGATGACGGCCTCGTGTTTCTGAAAAGTGTCGAACGCGGAAAGTGTTTCATTGAATACATCCCGGCAGAAAATGCCTGGAACCCGATTGAGGCCCCGGGATACATGTATATTGACTGTCTGTGGGTATCCGGATCCTTCAAGGGACATGGCTATTCAAATGATCTTCTTGGCGAATGCATCGAGGACAGCAAAAACAGGGGAAAAGCCGGACTTTGTATTTTATCGACGCAGAAGAAGAAACCCTTTCTTGCGGATCCGAAATTTCTGAAATACAAAGGTTTCGAGGTCTGTGACGAAGCGGATAATGGAATCCAGCTCTGGTATCTGCCTTTTGCAAAGGATGCCGCAAAGCCCCGCTTCAGGGACTGTGCCAGACATCCGCATGTGGATGAAACGGGGTATGTGCTTTTCTATACGAATCAGTGCCCGTTCAATGCCAGATATGTTCCTGTCGTGGAGGAAACGGCACGAAAGCAGGGCGTTCCCTTTAAAGCCGTGCATCTTGAAACCAGAGAAGCGGCACAGAATGCGCCGACACCGGTCACAACGTACGCGCTGTTCTGTGACGGAACGTATCTGACGAACGAACAGATGAACGAGGCGAAGTTCCTGAAGCTGCTGAACCGGGCAGCCGAGAGGTAAAGGAAAGGACCGGTGCATCTGCATCGGTTTGTCAAACGCTGTATGAGAATCATGCAGTGTCGAAAGCCGGAATGGCATTAGAGGGCAGCCTATGAAAGACGTAGTATTGTACATTCATGGAAAAGGCGGCAGTGCAGCCGAAAGTGAACATTATAACCCGCTGTTTCCGGACTGTGAGGTCACAGGACTGGAGTATCAGACGTTTACCCCGTGGGAGACCGGTGCCGAGATTCGTGAGGCAGTGGAAAAGCTGAAAGCGGAGGGCAGAAAGATTCGGCTGATCGCCAACAGCATCGGGGCTTTTTTCAGCATGAATGCCGGGATTGAAAAGGATATTCAGCAGGCCTGGTTCATTTCGCCCGTCGTTGACATGGAGAAGCTGATCACCGGCATGATGCAGTGGGCGAATGTCACGGAGGCGGAGCTGCAGGCCAAAGGCACTGTGCCCACTGCCTTTGGAGAAGATCTGTCCTGGAAGTATCTCTGCTATGTACGGGAGCATCCTGTCAGCTGGACCGTGCCGACGCAGATCCTGTACGGAAGCCGCGACAGTCTGGTGGCCTATGAAACCATCACCGCTTTTGCGGAAAGGCACAAGGCGATGCTCACGGTCATGGATGGCGGCGAGCACTGGTTTCACACGGAGGAGCAGATGCGGTTTCTGGACAGCTGGATCCGGGGGGAAAAGCAGGACCGGGACGGAGCGGGCATCCCGTGAAGGGAAACAGAAGCGGCCGGTGCAGCGGTCAGCGGGAATACCGGCTGGAAAGCCGGGCGTGAAACAGGAGACCTGATCATGAAAAGAATTGCTGCTCTTCTGGCCGTGATGCTGCTGTTTGTTTCAGGGACGTTGGCAGAGGAGCGTGTTTCTGCGGACAGGTGGGAAGGTCACGGCTGGTCGGCCTTCTGATGACCCGGGAAGATCTGGCAGGCTGTACAGATGAAGCCGGCACTGTGCCGGCTTCCGTCGTGCAGAATGAGCCGGATTCGGAAATGCAGTTTGTCTTTGGAAAGGTCAGCGGCCTTTCCCTGATCTGCTTCCTGACTCCGGATGAAACCGGAGAGGGCAGCTGTATGGTGTCGGAGGTGGACGAGGGATTTTCAGAGGCCGGCTTTGACTTCAGCAGTGACGGCAGTACCGTAAAAATGGATGCCTCCGTCAACGTAGTTCCCGGTCAGGAGGAGGAACTCTGTTTCTTCAATCCCGTGTTCAGGACGCTTTCCGGTCAGGTCTTCGCAGCGCCGGGGGACTGTATGGCTGTAAGCGCAGCGATGAATCCGCCCGGCTCCACGGTCGGGCAGACACTGCGGGATGAGCGGAAACACAGGGAAAACGGAATGGAAATTCTCGACGAGACAACCGTCAATATCCGGATCAATGCGGTACGCAGACCGCTGGAAATTCATCTGCTGCAGTTCAGCGGGACGCATGAGCTCCTGAAAAGGGAAATATTCATGCCCGGCACAGTGCCGGAGCAGCTTGAACCTCTGGCAGAGGCGGAGTATCTTCTCCTGGAAACGGTGGAAGAGAACGGGGAAATTCCCCGGCGTGAGGTAGCCGGCCGTGATGTGGATTTTCTGAATACGATGTCCTGCTGGGAAGACGGCATCTGTCTTTCTCATGCTCACGAGATTGTATGGAAATAGGAGTAAGCAATGGTACGCTGGATAAAACTCACAAACGATCAGTACTTCGGGTTCTGGGTACTGGGGCTGTTTCTGTTTGTTCTGCAGGAAGTCCC
>CACXHF010000455.1 GCA_902767305.1 uncultured Eubacteriales bacterium | reverse complement strand
GAAGAACGAAGGCTCCGATCAGTCCGACAGGTACAGCGTATCCCCACATCGTAAGAAAATCAAGGCGAAGTCCATATTGTGAATCTCCGCCACAGCGGAAAAAAGAAGAAATCAGAAGTGTGTTAATCAACTGGCCTATCTGATATACACTGGAAATCAGAAGCATGGTTCTTAGGTAACTGGAAGCTGTGAATGAAATCCTAACAAGTCCTGGAATCAGAGGAGACAGTGATATCAGTATAACAGTACCCGCCAGTCCTGTCAGAAGTGTTACTTTCAGGAGATGCACAGCATCCCCCTGTGCCTGCTCATATTTTCCCTGACCGATTTCACGTCCCAGCATAATGGATGAAGCTGACGAAATACCGAACCCGACGGTTGTAATCAGTCCACGGACAACGGATACAATAGAATTGGCAGCAACAATGTCAGTTCCAAGTCTCCCCATGATCATGGCATTTACACTGATGGCCAGTCCCCACAGACAGTCGTTTATAAAAGCAGGAATGCAGTAACGTGAGAAGTCAGTGATCAGTGTATATGGAATGGAAAACAAAGCACGCAGTCCCTTTGGAAACAGTTTTTGCCGTAAATAGTCTGTAAGGCAGATGATCAGTTCAATTCCTCGAGAAATGGAAGTGGCCAATGCTGCCCCACGAATTCCCATCTTTGGCAAGTTGAAAAGACCAAAGATCAAAACTGCGTTCAGCAGTACATTCAGGCTGAGCGTAAAGGCAGACACAATGGTTGAAAGAGTAACTCGCTCACAACTCTTCATGACTGCAAGATATGGCTGCGTGAAACCGACAAACAGATAGGAAAATGCCACGAAACGAAGATAGTCTGATCCGGTTTCAATTAGTTCCGGATCATTGGTCCAGATGTGCATCAGTCTGCTGGGAAAAAACAATGCGAGGAATGTTGCACTGCCGGAAAACAAAATGGAAATCAGCAGACCGATTCCCAAAATATGTGAAACCGTCTCACCGTCTTTTTTCCCCCAGTACTGGGAGCACAGAATCGTCAGCGCAGAGGCAAGACCGAAGTATATTGTGGATAGCAGGAACATAACCTGTCCTGCAAGAGAAGAAGCAGAAATAGATATCTGATCGACTCTGCCAAGCATAACCACATCTGCCATACTGACTGACGCAGAAATGAGATTCTGAATGACGATTGGCATTAGCAGGGTAAGAAGTTCGTGCCCGAATCCTTTTCTGAAATGTAAACGGAGATTCATATCTTCACCTAATAATTATGATGGTTTGCTTTTTTGAATGAAAACTGTTGGTTTCAGAATTTCCGGAGCTTCATTTTGTATCAGTCTTCTTTTTCAGAAAAGACAAAACAAGAGCAGCCTGGTATTTACTGTCTATATTTGTTCCGTTTCTAAATTATCAAGTAAAGCGTGCAGTACCTGATGCCGATGATCGAGAAAGAGGCGGGTAATTTTTACACTATCCACATCTTCGTAATTGATGCAATGGACAGCATTTTCGTCAAAACTTAGAATTTCCGCATCCGGAATACCCAGAATGATTGGTGAGTGAGTGGCAATGATAAATTGTGAGCCAAGTTTTGTGCTGTCATAGATCTCCGAAAGAAGCGTCAGCTGCCGTTGCGGTGACAGGGCTGCTTCGGGTTCGTCAAGCAGATAAAATCCCCTTCCCTTCAGATTCAGTTGAGCCATTTTCAGAAAGCTTTCTCCATGAGAGCGTTGATGATAGTGCGCCTGAATGCGAGCTGTTTTGCTGTATTCCTCCTCCATGGAAGCTACATTATAAAAGCTTTCTGCTCTGAAAAAATAGCCCCATTCAATCTTCTCTGCCGAACGAACAAGAGATAATGCTGTCCCGAGTTCAGAGTGTGAATCGTAGGTTGAAAAATGATAATTGCGAGATCCTCCTTCCGGATTAAATCCGTAGGAAACAGCTATAGCCTCAAGCAAAGTACTCTTCCCGGATCCGTTTTCACCGGTAAAGAAAGTTACCGGAGCATGAAAATGAAGTGTCCTTATTTTTCGAATTGCGGGAATGTTATGCAAATAGCTCTCGTTTGGTATCTTTCCCCAGTTTATTTCAAGCTGTCTAATGGCCAACTGAGCATTTTCCACGTTGATTTTCCTCCTTTGGAAGACTGCATATCAAAACGGCAGATATTCTGAATTTCATAGACGAAATGATTATCAGGCCCGAATTGATTCCAATGGCTGAAAATGCTGTCGCATTAGATGGATGCGGCAGCATTTTTAATGAAAGTCAGAGCAGATGTTCCTTTGCACAGTTCTGACAGTGCAGATACTGGAGATTTCCGGCGATAAACGTGCATCTCTGCTTGACACAGTCAACGCTTCTCAGTGGATCTTTCGGAGTATTAAATACATAGTCTACAAGGCGGTTCAGGTCTGTCGTAACTACATGCAGACGGGTATCACAGGATGCATAATAGATATAGACCATTCCGTCATTGACGATTGCTCCATTGGTAAATACGACATTACTGACATCCCCAACCCGTTCTTTTCCAAACGGGGCGATCAGGTATCCCGAGGGTTCAGCAATTACCTTGGCAGGATCATTCAGATCTGTGGCAAAAGCATAGATGACATAACGAAGACCTGCAGCTGTATTCCGAACCCCATGCGCAATATGAATCCAACCGCGATCAGTACGAATGGGGACTGCACCAGCTCCGTTTTTGCTTTCTGTAATTGTATGATAGCGGCGCAGGGAGGTCATTTTTTCCTCATCAATCACTGCATTGGTGATATCATCGGCAAGGCCGAAGCCGATTCCTCCTCCACTTCCGGTTTCAATAAAATCGTCCATAGGTCTTGTATAGAAGGCATATTTTCCGTTAACAAATTCAGGCAAAAGACACACATTGCGCTGCTGGGGCGAATTCAGAGTCCGCAAATTAGGAAGACGCTCCCAGTTTTTAAGGTCTTTTGTTCGTATGATGCCAGCTGCGGCGGTTGCTGCGGACAGGTCGGAAACAGACGAATCTTTCGATTCTGAGCAGAATATACCGTAAATATATCCATCTTCGTGCTGTGTCAGTCGCATGTCGTATACATTCGTTTCATCCGGACAGGTGTCCGGAAGCAAAATCGGATAATTCCAGAACCGGAAACCTTCCGTTCCGGAGTCTGACTGAGCAACAGCAAAAAAACTCTTTCGGTCTGTACCCTCAACCCGGGCGACAAGTGTATATTTGCCGTCAAGCATAATAGCTCCACTGTTGAAAACGGCATTTATTCCCAGCCGCTGCATCATGTATGGATTTGTTGCAGGGTTGGGATCATAGATCCAGAATGGTGGTATATGGTCTCTGGTCAGAACAGGGTTGACATAGCGTTCATAGATTCCATTGTAATACGTCTGATCGACAGCGTTCTTCTTAGCGATAACAGCTTCATATTGCTGTTCAATTTCCTGATAGGTCATACTTTGCTCCTTTCTATAATCTCAAAAGCCATCCGGCCATTATGATACGGACATTTCCATGGTTCTACAATAGGTTTTCCAGGGATAGGATGTCCTGATTCGTCTACTGCCCAGAACCATTCTGAACCCTTCCGTTTGTCCGCAATGACGTCACGTATATAGCACCATTGCTTTTCGGCAGCGTCTCTGTATTTGAGATCTCCTGTTTTCTGCCATATATTCAGGAAACCAATTAATGCCTCAGCTTGGACCCACCAGATACGGGTTGTGTCTATTCGACCGGATTCGCATTCGTTGGAGAATCCATGATCAGAAAAAGCCTTTGCATATGTTTCTTCAGCCATCGCCTGAAGAATGGGCCGTATACGAGCTGTCAACTCAGAATCATTCAATATCTCCAGCGTGCGATCTGCCAGCCAGGAAGTCTCTATATCATGACCAAAGCTGTGAAGATCGATCAGAGAATGATAATTCCGATCAAAAAACACTTCCTGCCGATGGAGCTCCGGATTATAGATTTTGTCTGCAAGTGTGTTCAGGATAAAAACTAGCCGATCCCGTACCCGGTGGTCGCCGGAGACTCGATATAGTTCCGTATATGCTTCAAGAACGTGAAGCAGCGTGTTCATCGTTTTTTCAGCCATAACGCCATTTTCGCTGAGTTTTTCATTGCTTTCCGGTTTCCAGTCTGCTGTATGTGCCTCCAGATATCCAATTTCATCAGTACAACGTGTTTCTATCAGTTCAAAGAGAGCCATTGCCTTTTCAAGTGCTCCTGCACAGGGGCGGACTCTGGCATAGCAGGACAACGCATAGATAGCAAACGCCTGATTATATGTATGCTTTGTTCCATCCGCAACTGTTCCGTCATAATGGACAGACCAGTAAACACCGCCGTTCTTGATATCACACATCCGGCAGAGCATATCATATGCATGATCTGCATAGGAAAGAAGTTCAGGATTGTTCAAGGATTCTGAAGCCTGAGAGAAGAACCATAAAATGCGGCTGTTCAGAATACATCCCTTTATTGCGTTTTCATCTCTTTTGAGATCTTGCGATACATAGCCGATATAGCCGCCATTTTTCCGATCAATCAGTCCCTTCCAGAATGGCAGAATTACATGGATCAGGTGCTCCCTGATCTGTTGTTCCATATTCAAAACAGGTCACCTCCGATTTATTTTTTCAGTTTGACTAAATTGTATTTTCTGAGATATGCCAGAATTCGTTCACAAGCTATGCGGTGGTTGTCAATTCCGGGGTGATTACGAGAGCCCAACTTTCCAGGTGCACATTCAGGCAGTCTCAGATATCCCGTTCTTTCAATCCCCTCTCGTTTTGCCCTAATGACTGCGTAGCGAAATACGCCGGACAGCATCTGTCCTGCCATCCCGTACGTCCAGAGAATGAAAGCGTTGGGATTCCGTTTTCGGATTGTTCCGATAAAAGCCACTGTTTCCGCTTCTATTTCTGTCATCCGCCGATGACGTTCTGCTTCAGGAAGAAGCCGAATGGATGACTGATCGTTTGTGCCAAGATTGACAATAACAATATCGGGATCAAAAGAAAAATCATAAGGAATATTTCCGGAATGATAGAATGCACAGACACGCTCATAGATGGATGGAATACTGCGTTCCTTATTATTCGTCCAGTCGGAATAAACACCCCATCCCCCCATAGATAACGTTTGAATATCTGCACCGAGAAGAGAGGCAAGCATTTGTGGATATGCACCTGACGGGCTCAGATACAGTGTATTCCATTCATGGTTTCCACGTGCGCCTGCAATTCCCTCTCCACAGGTAATGCTGTCTCCGATAAACTCCATTCGGATGGATGCAGGCTTCAGGACTGTGAAACGGCCGTCTCCACGGAAATGCGTCAGATAACAGTCACATTCTCCGTTATTCTCAACTGGCTGAGTTTCTCTGACAATTTCAATTTCATGCAGGCGGTCATCCATAGCCTGCAGTACCGGATACCAGAAGCTTCCTTTAAGCAAAGGAAAACGAATGACCGGTTTTCTGTCTACCAGAACGGCGATATAAATCGGAAATACATGGTAGTCTGCTTTAAACTGAACCATCAGATTATGACCTGTATATAGAAATTTAGCACCTGAAAGTGGCCAGTATAAATGGTATCCATTTTCATCTGAAATCATTCTGCCTGTTACACGTAGTTCTGAGATGGTAACGGCTTTTCGGGTCCATTCCTCCATCGTGG
>CACXHF010000454.1 GCA_902767305.1 uncultured Eubacteriales bacterium | reverse complement strand
TCATCCGTTGCGCTTCTGGATACGCCTAAAACCTGATATGGATCCATTATTTTCCTTTCTCCTGTCTCCGGACAACAGCCCGCTCGAAGCGCTGCCACATTCCTGAATAGAGAATATTCCTCATTATTTCAGCGTCCTGCAGAATCGGCAGGCGCTCAAATGCCGCTGTCGCCTCTGCCATCACGCTTTCCAGAATCATCTGGATGTTTTCCGTAAATCCAGGCTGATCTGCCCGCAGAATCAGCGGATTATAACTTCCATGTTTCCGGTCTTCCTCGATGTCCTCAAAACAGTCCAGCAGATAGACAAATTTTCCGATGCCAAATCCAAGTGCACGAAGATCCCCGCTGTAAATGTCCTCTTCCATAACATAGAGTTCACCCAGCATCTCTCCGGTCAGATTCGCTGCCGAATCCAGCACCGGATCTTTCCTTCGTTCCACCTCGTGCAGTTTCTGCACATACTCTTTCACTGCGGTCTGCTGTCTCGGCCATCGTCTGCCGCAGGCATCCGCCGCACCGGAGAGCAGAGAACTCTCCGCCAGCCGGTCAACCCGGTGCTCATCCTCCCAGCCATCCCGCAGATCATAATACGAAAGAATGGCCGAAAGGTCCGCACAGTAATCAATCACCGTATTTTTAAGCATCTTCTGAGGAACAAAAGGATGAACCAGACACCGATGCTTTTCCTCTGTCGTCTCCGGTTCATACAGCGCAGTCAGCAGCATGGAAAGAAACGTCATCTCATAGCTGAGAGCCAGTCTGCTGACCGCTCCGCAGCGTTTGCCCAGCGTCCCGCACAGCCCGCAGTAAAACGCCCTGTAACGGTAAAACTCCCGGAACCGGAGTTCATCCTTTCGGGCAAGCATTACACCAAGCATTCAAAACTCCTCCCGTCTGCCTGCTTTTCCGTCCCTGTACCTGCCGGGGCAGGTGTACCGGAAAGGCGAAAAAAACGGCAGTCCCACTTTTTGCGCGATTATAACATGCCGCCCCCGGATTGACAACCAACAGCGGACAAACTGTCACTTTTCGCGTCTCAGAGCCGCATTTCCACATTCCTTATCGTCTTCGAAGAGGCAGTGACACAAAATAGACCAGCGCACACAGAAGGACGATGGCCGCCCCTGCAGAGGTATTCAGATAATAGGAAAGGATCAGTCCGGCAACCCCGCAGATAAGGGAGATCAGTACCGATCCCCAGAGATAGGATACGGCATTTCTGGCCAGATTTCTGGATGCTGCCGCCGGCAGAATAAGAAGTGAATTGATCAGCATTACGCCGACCCACCGGATGGAAACCATGACGCACAGCGCGACAAGAATGGTGAAACCGTATTCTGTCAGTCTGTTCCGGATCCCGCGGCTTCTGGCAAGCGACGCATTGACACTGGTCAGAAGCAGCGGATTGAAAAGAATCGTCCAGCAGACAAAAACAAGCAAAAGCGCAAGCACCAGAAGCGGCAGATCCCCGGCTGTTACGGAAAGTACATCTCCGACCAGAAGCGACGAATATCTGGCAAAGGCTCCGCCCCTGGAGAGAATCACCAGTCCCAGTGCAATGCTGGCGGATGAAAAGACGCTGATTATTGTATCTGCACTCATACGCGAATGCTGTTTGACAAAAGTAATCAGGCAGGCCCAGACAATGCCGAACAGAAGCATGGGAATCATCTGATCCTGCATTCCGAGAACAACACCGATTGCCACACCGGTCAGAGCACTGTGTCCCAGTGCATCGGAAAAGAACGCCATTTTATTGTCCACTGCCATGGTTCCCAGCATCCCAAAAAGCGGCGTGATCAGCAGAATGGCCAGCAGCGCGTTTTTCATAAACGTATACTGGAGGAAACTGAACGGCAGGAGCTTCTCCATGACTTCATAGATTCCGTTCATTCCCGTCCCTCCCTTGAATAAAAGACGCGTTCAAATGCCTCTGAGGCAAACACGGTTTCCGGTTTTCCCTGTTCAATGACCGTTCCCTGCATCAGGACTACCCGGTCCGCATACCGTCTTACGACATCAAGATCGTGGGAAACCAGCAGAATTGCCATATGATTCCGTTTTTTCAGCTCGCTCACCGTCTGGTAGAAAGTTTCAAGACCATTTTCATCCACGCCTGAAACCGGTTCATCCAGGATAAGCAGATCCGGCTGCGGTGTCAGTGCCAGAGCCAGGAGAACCCGCTGAAGTTCGCCGCCGGAAAGTGCTCCCAGCGGCCGGTTTGACAGATGTTCACTGTGCGTGCGCATCAGTGCATTTCTGGCCATCTCCCTGACTTTCCGGCTGATTCCAAGGAATACCGGACGCGAGGAGAACGCTGCGGCAAGAAAATCAAGAACCGATACCGGTGAGGAATGATCGAACTCCAGCTGCTGCGGAACATAGCCGGTACGCACTGCCGCAGCAGGGCGTCCGTCACCGGTCAGATGCCGGACCTCCCCTTTGTATTCAATCTGCCCCAGCAGCGCCCGCAGCAGTGTCGTTTTTCCGGCGCCGTTTGTCCCGATAAGTGCCGTCAGTTCACCACAGTGAATATGGAGATTCACATCCTGAATCAGTATCTGTCCGTCTTTTTTGACACTGAGGTGATCCACTTCTATCCGGCAGAGCCGGCAGGCTGCCAGTTCCCTCGGACTGCCGGGAACCGGGACAGGAATCGGTTTTTTCGGATTATTCACTCCCCAAACGCCTCCCTGAGGACCCGGACATTTTCCCGCTGAATCTCTTCATAACTCTCCGGCTTCCCGGATCCGGACACGCAGGGATCCAGAACATACACCGATGCCCCGGTCTCCCCCGCGATGATCTTCGCCGCCGTCTGAGGATACTGAGGTTCAGCAAACAGCGTTTTGATTCCAAGCTGGGAGACAAGGTCACAGGTTTCGGCGATCTCTCTTGTGCTCGGCTCCTCCCCGGGTTCGTTGGCAATGACACCTGCCACCACCATTCCGTACCGCCTGGCAAGGTAATTAAACGCCTCGTGGAACGTAATGATCTCTTTCCCGTTCAGCGGTCTGAGTGCCTCCTCCATCTCCGCATCCAGTGCCTTGAGCCGCTCGAGAAACGTCTGTGCATTTGCGCTGTACAGCTCTGCATGCACCGGATCTGCCTCTGCAAGACCGGCAGCAATATTTTTCACCTGAACAGACGCCATCTGAGGATCCAGCCAGACATGGGCATTCAGGAGTCCTTCCTCAATGCTTGGTTCCATCTCGATTCCTTTAGAGGCTTCGATGACGGGCAGATCCGCCCGCGTCGTGACGACCCGGTCCATAAACTGTTCCATTCCGCCGCCGTTGATGACCAGCGCATCCGCTTCCTCCAGCATGACCATATCCCGTGTCTGCAGCGTATAGTCATGCAGGCACCCGACGGTCTGTTCCGCCATATTGGATACCGTTACGCCGTCAATTCCCCCCGCAACATTCTGCGTCAGAATGTACATGGGATAAAACGTCGTCAGAATACGAAATTCCTCTGCCTCTGCGGACAACACCAGCATACACAGAACAATGAGGATAAGAAAAAGCCGTTTCATTTAATTCTCCTTTGTTTGAGCCGCGTGCTCAGCTGCCTGCGGCAAGATATTCCCTGAGGGCAGGCAGCTGCTCTTTTGCATCATGCACGCCCATCCAGTATACATCGCCCAGTTTTTCCACATTTCCCTCAAGCCGCCCGATCCGGATCGGAATGGACGGAACAATTTCAAACACCCGTCCCTCTTTCTCCAGGCGTTCCAGCATTTCAAGTTCCCGAATGTACCTTTCATCCATCTGCTGCAGCACGTCCGCAAACTCGGGAAAATCTCCGTACATCTGATGTATGATGCCTGATCTGTCCCTGACCTGGGGACGGTAAGATCTGTCCCGGGTCCGGACGACGACGATTTTTTCAAACCGGTTCTGCAAAGCCCACTCAAAGGGAATTTTCACGCTGCATCCGCCGTCCAGGCAGTGAATTCCATCCACACAGACCGGTCTGCTGACAAACGGCATGGAAGCCGATGCCCGTACAGCCTCATACAGTTCTGCGATGTTCTGCTTCTTTTCAAAATAGACAGGCCAGCCGGTAGTCAGTGCCGTCGCAACGGCGATCATCCGTCTTTCCGGACGCATGAGCCGGTCACGGTTCAGTGGTTCCGTCTTTTCCATCTGTTCAAAGAGGAAATCAAACCCGATCACACCCT
>CACXHF010000453.1 GCA_902767305.1 uncultured Eubacteriales bacterium | reverse complement strand
TCGAGCGGGCTGTTGTCCGGAGACAGGAGAAAGGAAAATAATGGATCCATATCAGGTTTTAGGCGTATCCAGAAGCGCAACGGATGATGAGGTCAAGAAGGCGTACCGGCAGCTGTGCAAACGGTATCACCCGGATGCAAATGTAGGCAAGCCGGATCAGGCACAGTGTGAGAAGAAATTCGTTGAGGTACAGCAGGCTTACGAGGAAATCATGCATCAGCGCCAGGGAGGCGGGACGCGCCCGGGCAGCGGATATAACGGCGGGAGTGCGACGCAGAGCCAGCAGACTACGTATGCGGATCCGTTTGAGGAATTCTTTCGTCAGTACAGCGGAGCCGGTTACGGTCGGAGCTATGGCAGCAGTTATGGCGGCGGCTATGGCAGTGCATACGGGCAGAGGACAGATACCACGCCGGAAATGCAGGCGGCGGCCAATTACATCCGGTCAGGTCATTACAATGAGGCTCTGAATGCTCTTGGAATGGTTTCGCCCAGGGAACGCAATGCCCGGTGGTATTACCTGAGTGCTCTGGCGCAGAGCGGGCTGCATAATCAGGCACAGGCGATGGAATATGCCCGGCAGGCGGTCAGCATGGAGCCGCAGAACATGGAATATCAGCAGTTCCTTTCGCAGCTGCAGAGCGGCGGTCGGGACTATTCCCAGTACGGTCAGCAGTACGGCAGACCGAATATGGGAAATGTGGCAAGCCCTTGCGTTTCTCTTGCGGCCATGTACTGCTGCAGCATGTGTATGTGCGGACGGGTTCCGCTGTTCTGCTGTCTGTAAAAATGACCGGCCGCCTTTTCGCGGCAGGTCTGAACAGGAACCGCACGCTCAGGCGTGCGGTCTGTTTAATTCAAACTGTTTGATTTTTCAGGCCTGATTTATGCGGACTTTTATGAGAATTGAAAAAAATCGTTGCATCCTCCTACTATTTAGGATAAAATGCAGGAGTTTAACCAGAATTTGCACAGGTCGGGCGGGATGACAGTGACAGGAGGTCGGATGAAATGAAGGTCATTGAGAGCATCCGGAATCCTCAGATTCAGGCACTTCGAAAGCTGACCAGAACCCGGGACAGACGGGAAAGCAGACGCTTTCTTGTTGAGGGTCCCCGGATGGCAGAGGAAGCTCTTGCAGCCGGTCTCTGCGAAACCGTTCTGATCAGCCGCTTTGCGGAGCGCAGTCAGGCGGCAGCGGACCGGGCGGAAGCGGCCGGGCTTGAGGTGATCCAGGTCAGTGAGGCAGTGATGGAAAGCCTTTCTGAAAACCGTACGCCGCAGGGGATTCTCTGTCTCTGCCGGATGCCGGAGCAGGAACAGATGCCGGAAGGGCCGCTGATTCTTGCGCTGGATGCGGTGCAGAATCCGGGAAATGTCGGGACCATGATTCGGACGGCAGATGCGGCCGGGTTTACCGGAGTACTGCTGGGCAGCGGCTGTGCAGATCTGTACAGTCCGAAAACGCTGTCTGCGACGATGGGTTCTGTCTTTCATCTTCCGATTCTCTCTGTGCCGGATCTTGCACAGTCGCTGATGTTCCTTGCAGAAAAAGGCGCTGCGGTGATTGCGACGGAGCTCGGCGGGGAAGATTTTTATCACGCCTGTCCTCCGTCACCATCTGTACTGGTGATCGGCAATGAGGGAAATGGAATATCGGAAAAGGTCAGCCGGGCGGCAACCTGTCATCTGGCACTTCCCATGCGCGGCGGAGCAGAAAGCCTCAATGCATCCGTGGCAGCAGGAATTATGATCTATGAAATGGCCAGAAGGGAAGAACAGCGCTTTTCCTCCGGGACACAGACAAAGGAGAAAGAAAATGATTGAATACCGTTATGATACACAGCTTCTGATTGATGGACACGATCTGGACGAGGATGAAATCTACGACTATTTTGTCGATAATTTCAATGGCGACAGTCTCCTGGCTGTCGGTGATGAGGACCTGATCAAGATTCATTATCATACCAATGAGCCGTGGAAAGTGCTTGAATACTGTGCGACTCTTGGCGAGATTTATGATATTGTGGTTGAAGATATGGACCGTCAGAGCCGTGGACTGAAAGGGTAACAATGGAGAATTTTTCACTTGGAATGATTCTTGAGGCCAGAGAGCGTCTTAAGGGAGTCATTCAGAGAACCGGACTGGTCGCATTCAGAGCGCTGTCTACTGAAAGCAGCACTCTGTATCTCAAAACGGAAGATCTGCAGAATACCGGTTCATTTAAGGTTCGTGGCGCATACATCAAGATCGCCAGCCTCAGTGATGAAGAGAAGGCTGCCGGTGTAATTGCTTCCTCTGCCGGAAACCATGCACAGGGAGTTGCTCTGGCGGCAAGGCAGTTTGGCGTGCCGGCAACCATTGTCATGCCCAGCGGTGCCCCTCTTTCCAAAGTGAAAGCGACACGGGAACTGGGGGCCAAAGTGGTTCTGCACGGAAACGTGTATGATGACGCCTATCAGGAGGCCAGACGGATTCAGGAGGAGACGGGGGCAACCTTTATCCATCCATTTGATGATCCGCTGGTGATTGCCGGACAGGGAACCATCGGGCTTGAGATCATGGATGATCTGCCCGGAGTGAAGACGATTGTCGTGCCCATCGGGGGAGGCGGACTGGCCAGCGGCGTGGCAGCTGCCGTCAAAATGCTTCACCCGGCGGTCAAGGTGATCGGTGTCCAGGCAGCCGGTGCGGCAGGAATGAAAGCGTCCTTTGACGCAGGACACGTGGTCAGCCTGCCTTCAGCCAAAACGATCGCAGACGGTATTGCCGTTAAGAAACCGGGGGATCTGACCTTTGAGATCTGCCGGAAATATCTCGATGACATTGTAACCGTCGACGATGATGAAATCGCTCAGGCCATTCTGTTCCTGATGGAGAACGGCAAGATGGTGGCTGAGGGAGCCGGCGCGGCTCCGGTCGCAGCTATTCTGAATAACAAGATCGAACGCAGCGGAAATGTGGTTGCAGTGGTGTCGGGCGGAAATATCGATGTTACCATGATTTCCCGCATCATTGAAAAAGGCCTGCTGAGAGCAGGCCGCGTCAGCAAACTGCGTATTGTTCTCCAGGACCGTCCGGGTCAGCTGGAGATTGTCAGCCATATCATCGGCTCTGCAGGAGCCAATGTGATGGCTGTGCATCATGACCGGACAAGCGTGGATCTCGATATCCGGGATGCAATTCTTGAGATTACCATGGAAACACAGGACCGTGAACATGCGGTTCATGTGATCGAAAGTCTCAGAGAAGCCGGTTTTACGGTGAACTGAGTGTTTTTCTCTTCCCTTTTTTCGTGTTTTTGTGAATTCAGGATTGAAATGCAGGAATGCATTTGATAGAATACAGAATGGTGCTTTTCAAAAGGTCTTAATCAAGAGGGCAGAAACGGGCTGCGGTGCAGACCGGTTCAGCCGGGATGACCGCAAAAGATTTTAGGAGGAACAATTTTCATGCAGAAGACAACTGAATTAATGCCCGGATGCAAATTCCGTGTTACCTATACGTTTGATTACAGCGAAGCTTTACCGGAAGCCATGAAAGTGGCCGGCAAAGTTCGTATACCGGGTTTCCGCAGGGGACATGTTCCCTTTTCCATGGTAGTCCGTGCATATGGTGCAGAACCGCTTTTCGAAGAAGCGTTTGAGAATCTGGTGTCCTTTCAGGATATGGTCAAGGATCTTGAGGAAGCCGGACATTCTTCCACCTTTATGCCGATGGTAAAGGTCGTCAGTGCCAAGAAAGATGAACCGGTTGTGTATGAACTGACCTGGTCCATTGAGCCCCAGATTACAATCGGTGAATATAAAGGAACGAAAGTCATCGTACCGGAGCAGAAGGTCACGGATGAGATGATCAATTCCGAAATTCATAATGAACTCAGCAAGCAGACTTCTTACACCAACATTACCGATCGTCCCTGCGAAGTGGGTGACTCGGTTACCATCGATTTTGAAGGAACGATTGACGGCAAAGCGTTCGAAGGCGGCAGCGGACTGAATACGAATTTCCGTATTGGAGAAGGAAGATTCCTGCCCGATTTCGAGAACGGAATTGTCGGAATGAACGTTGGTGAGGAAAAAGACTGCAAGGTTCTTTTCCCGGAAAACTACAGCAAGGATCTGGGCGGCAAGGAGGCCGTTTTCCACATCACGCTGAATGCCATTGTAAAGGAAACCCTTCCTGAGCTTGACGATGAGTTCGTTCAGGATGTCAGTGAATTCGATACGGTCGAGGAGTATCGTGAGGATATTCGCAAAAAGCTCGAGAAGAAGGTTGCTGAGCACAATAAGGATGAAGTGACGAATCGGATTATTGCTCATCTTGTCGATCTCTCCGATATTCAGATTTCTGAGGAGTTGATTGCCGTACAGACGAAGTCAAATCGTGACAGAACGGCGAGGATGTATGCACAGCAGGGCATGGATTATGATAAAATGCTCGAGGAGGCAGGCCTTGGAAGCAAGTTCGCTGACATGATGGCCAGAGAAGAGGCTGTAAAGGGACTGAAGGACTACTACCTCTGCAGAAAACTGATGGAGCTTAAGGGAATCGCTGCGACGGACGAGGAGGTCGATGCATTCCTTGAGGAAAGCCGTGAGGAACTTGGCAGCAGATATGATGAGTATGTTGCCCACCTGACAGCGGAAATGAAAGATTCCATTCGCAATGAGGTAGAAATCAGAAAACTGACTGATGCATTAAGTGAAGAACTCGAGATTTCCTTTGTCGAACCGGGCGATCCGGCTCTCACAGCTGCCGCATCTGTGGACGCAGAGACGAAGGCTGCAGAGGCCGATACTGAGGCACCGTCTGAGGATGGAAAGGAATAATCATGGCGGGAATGCAGTATTTTGAACCCAGCGTCATCGAAAAAACCGCATACGGCGAGCGGGCTTATGATGTTTATTCGAGACTGCTGAAGGACCGTGTCATTTTTCTCCGTGGAGAGGTCAATGAAACCCTGGCAAACAGTATTGTTGCCCAGCTTCTTTTCCTCGAAATGGAGGATGCGGATGCGGAGATTTCCATGTACATCAACAGTCCGGGCGGAAGTGTAACGGACGGGATGGCCATTTTTGATACCATGCGGTATATCCGGCCGAAAGTCCGCACGGTCTGTCTGGGAATGGCTGCTTCAATGGGCGCGTTCCTTCTGATGGCCGGTGAGCCCGGAATGCGGATGGCACTTCCCAACAGCGAGGTGATGATTCACCAGCCCAGCGGCGGAGCCAGCGGACAGGCAACGGATGTTCAGCTGCATGCGCAGTGGCTGCTGCGGACCAAACAGAAAATGAATGGTCTGATGAGTGAGATGACCGGCCAGCCGCTTGAGCGCATTGAGCGGGATGTGGAACGGGATTATTTCATGACGGCAGAAGAAGCAAAAGCCTATGGCATTATCGATGAGATCTTTGTGCCACGGACAAAATGAAGTTTTTACAATTGAGGTTTCTGAATGGCAAAAGTAATTGACCCTAAAGCACCGCGCATTGCCAGATGCTCCTTCTGCGGAAAGCCGCAGGATCAGGTCCGCCGGCTGATCGCCGGGAATGATGCCTATATCTGCAATGAATGTGCGGAACTCTGTCAGGAAATTATCCGTGAGGATTTTTATCACGGCAGTTTCGGCGGCATGAAGAACCTTCCGAAACCGACGGAGATTAAAGCGTTTCTCGATGAATATGTAATCGGACAGGAAAAAGCGAAGCGGGTTCTTTCTGTGGCAGTGTACAACCACTACAAGAGAATCAGCAGTACATCTTTCAGCAAAGATGTTGAACTGCAGAAGTCCAACATTGTCATGGTCGGTCCTACCGGCTGCGGCAAGACATTTCTGGCCCAGTCTCTGGCGAAGATGCTGAATGTTCCGTTTGCGATAGCGGATGCCACCAGTCTGACTGAAGCCGGCTATGTGGGCGAGGATGTCGAGAATATCCTTCTCCGCCTTATCCAGAATGCCAATTATGACATTGAGGCGGCACAGCGGGGCATTATCTATATTGACGAAATTGACAAAATTGCACGTAAGAGTGAGAATCCGTCGATTACAAGAGATGTTTCAGGCGAAGGTGTTCAGCAGGCACTGCTTAAGATTATCGAGGGAACGATTGCCAGTGTTCCGCCGCAGGGCGGACGCAAACATCCGCATCAGGAATTCATTCAGATTGACACTACCAATATCCTGTTTATCTGCGGCGGTGCTTTCGACGGAATCGACAAGATTATTGAAAAAAGACAGGGTTCGACGGTGATGGGATTCGGCGCCAACGTAAAGGGACATACCAAACAGGAAATCGGAGAGATTCTTGATGATATCCGGGCAGAGGATCTGCTCAAGTTTGGTCTGATTCCGGAGTTTATCGGCCGTCTTCCGATTGTCGCGACACTGGATGGACTCGATGAAAATGCCCTGGTTTCCATCCTGACGAAGCCCAGAAATGCGCTTGTCAAGCAGTATGGCGCATTGCTTGCAATGGACGGCGTGGAACTGGAGTTCAAAGATGAAGCACTTCAGGCGATTGCAAAAAAAGCAATCGGCAGAAAGAGTGGTGCCCGCGGACTTCGTTCCATTGTGGAAAATGCACTGATGGAAACGATGTTTACGCTGCCGGACCGAAATGATGTCTCGAAGGTTGTGATTACCCGGGATACCATTGAAAAAGGTGAGCAGCCGGAACTGATTCAGGGTGAACCCAAACGCCGCAAGACAGTGGCAGGCGTCCGCCGTGAAAAGCTGCCTGAGATGGGGACAGCGCCTTCCGTATCTTAAAAACATGTGAGACGGGAACGCATGGTGTTCCCGTCTTTTCTAAAACTAATTTCGTTTGAAAGGGGAGGAAGAAGATGGATTATGTAGAGGAATACGCTGTCTATCCCCTGGTGCCCATGCGGGGCGTAAATCTGTTTCCGGGAACGGTCCTGCACTTTGATGCCGGACGGGAGCGCACGGTCGAGGCGTTGGAACAGGCCAGAAAAAAGGACAGCCTTGTTTTTCTGACCGGACAGAAAGACATCAGTGTGGAAAATCCTGAACTGGATGACCTGTATTCAATCGGTACAGTAGCTAAGATCCGGCAGATTGTGAAGCTTCCCGGACAGCGTACCCGGGTCATTGTCGAAGGCCTCAGAAGGGGACGGATGACAAGTCTCATTCAGGAGGAAGGCTATTCGGCGGTCAGTGTAGATGATATGTATCCTGTTTTGCAGGAGACGACGCCCGAGGTAGAGGCCCTGATGAAAACAGCCCGTGATTATTTCCAGAAGTATGTGGAATCCGGCGGAAAAGTCAGTCGTGACCGGGTCGAAAATATCATACGGCTGGAAGATCCGGGTGAACTTGCGGATATTCTGGCAGCCAATATTATCAGCAAGCTGGAAGACAGGCAGGAAATTCTGGAAATCCTGAACCGGTGCGAGCGCCTTGAACGGGTCTGTGCGCTGATGCTGACCGAGACGGAAATGGTTGGGATTGAGCGCGAGGTGCAACAGCGTGTCCGGGAGCAGGTTTCCGAGAACCAGAAGGAATACTACCTGCGGGAGCAGATCAAGGCGATCCAGAATGAGCTTGGAGACGGCGATATTTCAAACGAAGTAGATGATCTGAAAGCGAAACTGGCTGAAATTCCCATGAATGATGAAGCACGGGAACGGACAGAAAAACAGCTGGATCATCTCGGACGTATGTCGACATACAACCCGGAGGCAACCGTAATCCGCACCTACGTAGAAACCCTGATGGAGCTTCCGTGGGGAAAGTTTACCGAGGATAATCTGGATCTTAACAGGGCCAGAACAGTGCTTGCGGAGGACCACTGCGGTCTTGAGGATGTCAAGGAGCGGGTGGTTGAGTATCTCGCCGTACGGAAAATCAAAAAGGATATGAAAGGTCCTATTCTCTGCTTTGTGGGACCGCCGGGTGTCGGCAAGACTTCCGTTGCGCGCAGCATTGCAAGAGCACTGGGACGTAAATTTGTTCAGATGTCCCTGGGCGGTGTCCGGGATGAGGCAGAGATCCGCGGTCACCGGCGCACTTATCTTGGAGCGATTCCTGGCCGGATTATCAGTTCCATCAAGCAGGCAGGAACGATGAATCCGGTATTCCTGCTCGATGAAATTGATAAAATGGGCATGGATGTGCGTGGAGATCCGGCCAGCGCCATGCTGGAGGTCCTGGACAGTGAGCAGAATTTTGCTTTCCGTGATCATTATCTGGAGGCACCGTTTGATCTTTCCAGCGTCATGTTTATCACAACGGCGAACACGGTAGAAACCATTCCTCAGCCGCTGCTGGACCGCATGGAGATGATTGAGGTCAACGGATACACCGAGGATGAAAAGCTGGATATTGTCCGTGAGCATCTTCTGCCGGACCAGATCACGGAACACGGTCTTGAACCCGGGAGCGTCTGTCTGTCTGAGGGAATCATCCGTCAGCTGATTCAGGGATATACCCGTGAGGCGGGGGTCCGCGGTCTGAAGAGAGATATCGGCAAGATCGTGCGCAAAAGCGCAGTGGAGATGCTGGACAATGGTGTAACGCAGGTGACCATTGATGAGGAAAAGCTGCATGCGTTCATGGGTGTTCCGCATTTCCACTATGAAAAAGCAGGGGAAAAGGCTGAAATCGGTGTGGTTAACGGCCTTGCCTGGACGGCTGCCGGAGGCGACACACTTCAGATTGAAGTTCAGATCATGCAGGGCAGTGGTGTGCTTGAAACGACCGGAAGCCTGGGTGATGTGATGAAGGAAAGCGCACATGCTGCACTGACCTGGGTCAGAGCGCACAAGGATGAGCTGGGAATCACCCGGAAAATCAGCAAGGAAACAGATATCCATATCCATGTCCCTGAGGGGGCTGTTCCGAAAGACGGTCCGAGTGCGGGCGTAACAATGACGACAGCACTGGTCTCGGCGCTGACCGGAATCCCGGTCCGACAGAATGTGGCCATGACCGGGGAGGTTACCCTTCGCGGCCGGGTCCTCCCGATCGGCGGACTGAAGGAGAAACTGCTGGCTGCACTTCGTGCCGGCATTGATACAGTGCTGATTCCCAGAGAGAATGAAAAGGATCTTGAGAAGATTCCTGAAAAAGTCAAAGTGGCAATCCGGATTATTCCTGTGGAAAATGTAAAAGAGGTCCTGGATGTGGCTCTTTCCAAGAAGCCGAAGCCGGTAAAAAAGAAATCGTCAGAGAAGAAGCAGGCGGATCCGGTGACGGTTCTGCCCAGCGGAACCATGGATGTAACGCCATCCGTCGTGGTGTGAGGCTGATATGATTATCAAACGTGCTGACTTTATTCTCTCCATGAAAGATTACGGCGCCTATCCGGGAAAGGGAATGCCGGAAATCGTTTTTGCCGGACGGAGTAACGTGGGCAAGTCGTCCATGATCAATAAGCTGACCGGCCGCAGCAAACTGGCCAGAACCAGTGCCGATCCAGGCAGAACCCGGCTGATCAATGTATTCAGAATCAATAATGAAATCAATCTGATTGATCTCCCCGGCTATGGTTTTGCGCGAGTCAGCAAGCAGGAACGGCTTTCCTGGGGAAAGATGATGCAGGATTACTTCGCAAAAACAGAGGATCTTGTTCATGTTTTTCATCTGGTGGATATCCGTCATGAACCTTCGCAGGAGGACTGCGAGATGAATGCGTTTCTGCGCAATGCCGGAATTCCCTTTTCGATAATCGCCACGAAGGCAGACAAGATTTCGAGAGGAGCCAGAATGAAATATCTGGCACCGATCTGCAGAGCACTCGCGGTTCAGCCCTGGCAGGTCATTCCTTTTTCTTCCCAGGATGGGACCGGACGTGATGCCGTTCTGGACCTGATTCAAAAGACCTGTTATGCTGAGGTGGAAGAGACGGAGCAGGAACAATCCTTTGAAGAGGAGTAACGGAGAACAATGGAACGCCGTCAGGCGAAAGCGAAACCCTGGCGGCGGAGGTCTGTTTTGTTACAGGATAAAACCGTTATTACTTATCGGATAGTACAGTATAATCTGGCCTGAAAAGGAACTGTCGGATCACCGTTCGGTTTCATAAAGCAGATGCGGCCGGACAGGAGCAGAAAGAAAGCGGCGCAGATGTGCGCCGCTTTCAGTATTATCGGATCAGCTGTCCGGAAGAAAACCGGGATCATCCCGGAGAGGAAGTTCAAACAACTGTGCAGCAGCCGCTTCATAGGCAGAGAGAGAAGAGGCCTTGCGGATTTTTTTACGTACCTTCCCTGCATCATCAAAGCAGCAGGCCAGATGTTTTCCTACCTCACGCATACGGCCGAGGACTGCATTGGAGGAGAAAGTCTGCGTGTAGGCATTGTACAGGCGGTCGTGATAGGCATGAAGTTCGGTGCGGCTGAGCGGCGCCCCTCCGAGCACTGTTCTGGCCAGAGCAGGATTTGCCGCCAGACCGCGTCCGATCATGAGGGTTTTCAGCCCGGGATTCGCTTTCATGAATTCGATGCATTGGCCTGGGGTAAACAAATCTCCGTTATAGACAAGAGGCATCCGGCAGTGAGGCAGAGCGGAAAAAAACGCCTCCGGGTTTGTCTCCCCTTTATAGAACTGGCTTCGGGTTCTTGAATGGACGATCAACTCGGAAACCGGATAGTCATTCAGCAGCTCCAGAAGATCCGGGAATTCCTCCGGATTCTGCCAGCCAAGCCGGGTTTTCACGGATACCCGTATCGGGGTATGAGAATAGACTTCGTCAAGGAAGCATTTGAGCCCGGAGAGGGAGGTAAGCATACCGGCACCTTTTCCTTTTGCCGTTACAGTTCCTGACGGACAGCCCATGTTGAGATTGACTTCGGTGTATCCCATCTCAGCCAGCTGATCTGCTGCCCACAGAAAGAGTTCCGGCCTGGAGGCAATAATCTGCGGGACGAGTGTAAACCCGTGTGCGTTTCCGGGATCAACTTCAGAAAGTTCATGATTGGTCAGATTATAATTCCGTGTCGGACTGATAAATGGGGTAAAATATTTGCTGATACCCGAAAAGAGATCTGCGTGAATCTGACGGAAAGGGACATCCGTGATGCCCTGAA
Organism: uncultured Eubacteriales bacterium; assembly: GCA_902767305.1. GTDB lineage: Bacteria > Bacillota > Clostridia > Christensenellales > Aristaeellaceae > Ventricola. Next base: position 2,875 of record CACXHF010000453.1, on the reverse strand, counting down.
GCGGTGCGAAATAGATTTGCATATGATTCCCCGTTCAAACAATAGGATGAGGCAGATTATAGGTGAAAAACGGGCGAAAAGCAAATGAAAACGGGAAGGAAATATTTGATTCCTTTTTGGATGATTTTCCAGTAAACAGACAGGAGAAACGAAAAATGATCAGAAAGATGCATGAAAAAGACAGAGACATACTCAGAGGGATGCTGAGAGATTTTTACGATTCACCGGCAGTGGCAGTCCACTGTTCCGATGAAACCGTGGAGAAGAATCTGGATGCCGCAATCGGACCGGATCCGGTTCTGGAGGGATGTGTATTTGAGGAAAATGAACAGATCGTCGGATATGCACTGATGACAGTCTGTTACAATACGGAATATGGCGGAAGATGCGTCTGGCTCGAGGACATTTTTATCAGGCCGGACTGGCAGAACCATGGGATTGGAACCGCATTTTTTGAGTGGGTCCGGACAGCATATCCGGATGCAGTCCGATTCAAGCTTGAGGTCGAACCGGATAACGAGCGGGCAATCGCACTTTATCGTCACTGGGGATTTCATGATTCTCCGTATATCCAGATGACATTCGAATAAGTTCTGAACTTTCTGATGGAGAAAACGGATTTCTGTGAGGAAAGAAATCCGGTAGCTGCCGTTAAGGGGATTACTGCCTGAAACAGAATTGGAAAAACCGAAAATTTCCGTAAAAACACATCTTCTGAAAGTAGATAAAGCATTGTTAATATGGTATGATACAACAAACAGTTATTGTTGGACGGACAATTCCCTGTTTTGGTCGGGGATGACCGAAAAAACTGAATTCAGATGCAGTCGAGGATAACCAGAGGCTCACAGGAGCTGGTTTTCCGTGATGGTTATGGGATAGATACATCGGAAAGAGGTAGCTGAAATGTGGAATTATTCGTTTGTTCTGCCAAGCACAATGGTGCTTTCCATTTTACTGATCTACTATTTTTCGAAGCCCCGGCTTCCTGTCCGCATGAACCGTACTTTTCTCGGAGTCCTGATTACAGATATTCTGACAGTTCTGACAGATTTTGCCTCCAGCTGGATGGACGAACATTATCAGATGTTTTCCATACCGTCTCTGAGATTAGCTAATTTGGCTTTCTTTGTGATGTTTCTACTGCGGATCTATTATCTCCATCTGTTCGCAGTGGATGCCATGGGACTGTACAACCGGCTGCCAAAGATGATGTCTTTTATCCTGCGTTCAGTCATTGCCGCCTGCATTCTGATTACCATGTCAAGCGTTTTTAACCATGCAGTGTTCTGGATTGATGAAACAGGCTATCATTCAGGGAAACTGTACAATATCCTGTATTTCTGCTTTTTCTTCTACCTTGCAGCCTCAATTACGCTGATCCTGCTCCAGCGAAAGGAACTGCAGCGACGGGAACTGTACAGCCTTCTTGGATATCAGCTGATCCTTGTTATCGGCAATGTGGCACGGATTATGCTGCCCGGTTTTCTGATCATGAATACATTCTGCCTCCTGGCGATTGTTGTGATCTATCTTTCTTTTGAAAATCCGGACCTGTATCTCTCCGACCGGGGGAACGCGTTCAACACAAAGGCTCTCCGTGATATTCTGAATGAGTACAGCGGAAAGCGAAGATTTCGGATTCTGGGCATTGCACTTTGCAATTATAATGATGAACGCGGAATATACGGCGGCCCTCAGATGGATCAGGGAATCGGAATGATCAGCCGCTTCATTACGGATTCCTTTCGAAACTGTCTGGTATTCTATATTCGCGGCGGGTGTTTTGCCATCCTGGGGGATGCAAATATGAACTGTCTGGTCATGCGTCGAGAACTGATCAGACGTTTCAATGAACCTTGGGAAGCGGATGAGGTAGATCTTTATCTGACGCCGGCATTTGTTCAGACGACACCGGAGGACTGTAATGCCGAACAGGAAAAGATCGTCAATGCATTGATGATTGCACTGGACGCCGCATCCAAGAGTGCAGTTGTACAGGAACCGGACGATGAACTTCCGTCGATTCGTGAAGTGGACCGGGAGATGGAAGTCAAGATCAATCTTGAACGGGCACTTGAAACAGATTCTCTGGAAATCTTTCTTCAGCCGATATATGACAGCAAACAGAAACAGGTGGTTGCAGCGGAGGTACTGTGCCGGATCCGCGATGAAAAAGGGCGGATTATTCCACCCGGTGTATTTATTACCGTTGCGGAGCGAAACGGACACATCAATCTTCTCGGCGAACAGGTTTTCCGAAAGGCCTGCATGTTTGTGAGAGAGAATGATCTGGAGGCACTGGGAATCGGCTGGGTGAATGTCAATCTGTCTCCGATCCAATGCATGCGTTCAGATCTTTCCCGCCGTTTCCGCGTAATTCTGGATAACTATAAGGTAGATCCCAGGTACATCCATCTGGAAATAACCGAAGAGTCCATGGCGGATTATTCCAGCTGTATCAAACAGATCATAAAGCTGAAGGAGTCCGGATTCATTTTTTCGCTCGATGATTATGGAAGCGGTTATTCGAATCTGACTCGCGTAAAAGAATATCCGTTCATCAATATCAAGCTGGACATGTCAGTCGTCTGGGATTACTATCATGAACGTGACTTCCTGATTCCGTACCTGATCAAAGCTTTCCATCAGATGGGCCTTACCATTACGGCAGAGGGTATTGAGACGGCGGATATGGCAGAGGTTATGACTGAAATCGGATGTGATTATCTGCAGGGGTATTATTTCTCGAAGCCGGTACCGGAGAAGGAATTCGTCCAGTACTGTATGAAAATGAACCCAGACGGTCAGTCTGACAGGGAGAAAACGACTGAATGCTGATGCGAGAGGGCCTCACGATGTTGAAAAAGTACGG
>CACXHF010000452.1 GCA_902767305.1 uncultured Eubacteriales bacterium | reverse complement strand
GGTATGGCAAAGCAGATACAGCAGGAGGAGTCCAATACGGAGAAACGTGAACTCCAGATGCAGCCGGGTCCAGGCCAGGGCCGTCAGCACGATTCCCATCAGAAAACCGCCGCTGCCGGAAACAGGCATAAACCCTTCAGTGAGCAGCTGGATCAGCAGCGGACGGGGCTGGATCAGCATGTGGTCCACCTGCCCGCGTCCGATCCGTCTGCTGATATGAAGCACATTGAAGCCTCCGAACAGCATATAGCAAAAGCCGTCCGCCAGCTCGAAAAAGCCGAGCATCAGCAGAATCTCATCTGTGTTCAGCCCGCCTGCGCCGCCAAAGCGCACCGCCAGCAGCAGAATGCCGGATACAGCGGCCAGGTTATTGATCATCTCCGCGCAGATTACGATCAGTGCGGCTTTGAAGTCCTGCAGCACCCAGTTCAGATCCATACGCGCATACAGCCGAAGCAGGCGCAGGACAGACCGAATCTTATCCGCCATAGGACACCATCCTTTCCCGCATCGAAGCAAAACGCCAGAGAGCCAGCGGCCAGAGCACTGCATTCCAGAACAGCTGCGCCGCCAGAATGGTCACCGGCTCCGCAATCCCGGTATAGATGGACAGCGGGCCGCCGGCCAGAGACCCCAGTGGTGTAAGCGCCAGAAAACGTCCAAGCCCCCAGGGCAGCGCGGCAAACGGAATGACAGAACCGGTGAACAGTGCTGTCAGCGACTGGCGCATATCGTGCACAATCCACTCCAGATTATTCAGGCGGATCAGCAGGCACGAGAAGAGGTAATCCACCGCGAACCCCAGTGAAACAGTCAGCATCAGGGACGGAAAGAACCACAGACTTGCCGGGCGAAGATCCACTCCGCAGAGCAGCGCGATGCCCGTAACCGGGAGCGAAAGGATTCCCAGCGGCAGCACCCAGCCGCCCATGGTGTGGGCAGCCAGCTGGGCAAACAGACTCCTCGGCCGCAGATACAGTTTCAGCACCGAACCATCATGCAGCCAGCCGGAGGCCGGTGTCCGAACATCCAGCATTGGTGCAAGCACCGTGGAGAGAATCGTATAAACATACACCTGGTTAAGGGTCAGTCCCTGCATATCCGCCCCCTGCATGAACAGCGAGCGCCAGATCATCAGCATCGCCCCCATCCCCGCAGCCCGCAGCAGATACTGGGCAATTACGTTGGCCAGGCCGAAATAGCTCTTTTCTTTAAGACACATGCGCGCGGTCGCACGCCATGCCCTGAAATGATTCATAACCCATCTTCCTTTCTTTTTCAGGCATACAAAAAACGGCAGCCCTTATCGGACTGCCGGCAAAAATCGCAATGAAACCAGTTCAAAGCGCCTGGACGGGAGCCAAAAAGGGCAGACTTCTCCTGTCGGGCGCAAAATCATACGCAAAACAATGCGCAACGCAGACCAGATACCGCATCCGCTTCATGGAAGTCCCCCCTTTCTTTCTTTAAGCCATGATATCATGTCATTTCTGTTCTGGCAAGTCTTTTCTGCAGTTCCGTGAAGTGAAAAATACAGGATTCAGGAACCTGCTGACAGAGATTGCTTCAGGCATCCGTTCACTCAAACTGGCAGCAGGAATCTCCGATCCCGGGAAAACATGGATAAAGTCTGAAGCAACAGCCGGATTTCGGGCTATCAACCGCCGGTGATCACATCAGGCATAAGCGAAGATTCACTTTTGTCCCCCGGACAGGGCCAATCCGTCCTTGCTTCGCAATAACAGCAGTCCGCAGACCTCAGAAAGAAATCTGGCCGGACATTCCATAAATCATTGCCTGAAAACAAAGCTGCTTCCATCACAAATATGGTTTTATTCCCTTTCGATCTTCTGAAAAGAGGCAGCGATGAAATTGGCCGTGGTCCGGAACTCCTGGTTTGAGGCAGGTCCAAAATCAAAGGATAAGATATATCCGCCCTCGACATAGAAGGAGACATGGAACACATTGTCATAGACGAAAGAGCAGGCAGGCAGATCATTGATGAGGATCAGTCGACTCTCCTCTGCGCCCAGTTCATCCATCACAGCAGCGAACTCAATGATATTTTCCACATTCAATGGATAATAGGAAACGAGGAAGCTCCTGGTATCATCCTCCGAATGGAACGCAGCGAGAGCGTAGGTTTCCTCGTAGGTCAGTCCTATATCATCAGGAATCAGGAAAGAGGGCACCCAGAATGCCACGTTCATGCCGTTAAGCGAATAAAAATCTCCCTCCAGGCCCAGCGCTTCCAGCTCGGAAACTGCATCATTCCAATAGGCATAGGGCAAGGTCTTGTCTTTGCCGGCCTTATCATTCAAACTGTCTGCTTCATCCAGGAGGATTTTTTTATTAGAATCAGTTTGATCCGCCACTTCCGCCAGCCCGCAGAAAATCACACTCGACATCAAAGTCAGTGTCAGCAGCAGGAAAACTATTTTTTTCACGGGATTCTTCCTCCTTATTTTGATGATCCATCCGTCATTTCAGAGACAGCATCATGCCTTTGGACTACCGACCGACCTGAGTCAGCATATTCTGAGCAGCCTGCACCAGAATGTTGTTCTTGATATACTTCATCTTTTCATCCGCTTCGTTGTTGCTGGTATCATTTCTGCTCACGCCGTTCGTTGCTTCAAGACTACGTATATCCTCCCGCATTTTATTCAAAACGGCCTGCCCCGAAGCATTATCCGCTGTCGAGTTGATCTTGTAACCTGAGGACAGCTTTTCAAGATTAGTGT
>CACXHF010000451.1 GCA_902767305.1 uncultured Eubacteriales bacterium | reverse complement strand
GGCCATGCGGAAAGAGGAGAGCGTCCAGCAGATCAGCCGGATGATCTCCCACGCGGAACTCTCTGTGGTCGGCATCGGTTCCATGGACATGAGCGCCACCATTTTCCATTCCGGCATACTCAACAACAACGACCTTCTCTACCTGTCCATGAAGGGAGCCAAGGGCGACGTGCTCAGTCATTTCCTGGACAGTGACGGCAATCCGGTCAGCAGTCCCATCGAGGATCGCCTCATCGCCACCTCCCTGGATAAGCTCCGGAGCCTGCATCACGTAATCGGCGTTGCCGCAGGCCGGGTCAAGGCGGAAGCGATCCGTTCCGCGCTCAAGGGTCATTTCCTGGATATCCTGATCACGGATACAGATACCGCCCAGGCCATCCAGGATATGGATGATGCAGAATAAGGCAGCCGGATCATCAGCAACACAAATACCGTATCATATACAGGAGGGAAAAGCGCAGATGGAAAAACAGTACCTGATGGCGGTGGATGCCGGAACCGGCAGCGTCCGGGCGGTTCTCTTCGACACCGAAGGAAACCAGCTGGGCTGCGTGCAGCAGGAATGGACGCACGCGGAAGATCCGCGTTTCCCCGGCAGTATGGATTTTGACTGGAGACACAACTGGGATCTGGCAAGCTCCTGCATCCGCGGAGTTCTGGCGGAAACAGGGATTGACCCGAAGGCTGTTGCCGCAGTCAGCACCACCTGCATGCGGGAGGGAATCGTGCTTTACAATGCTGCCGGCGAAGAGATCTGGGCCTGTGCCAACGTGGACGCCCGGAGCAACGATGAGGTTGCGGAGCTGATCCGGATGGATCCGGAACTGGAAAAGGAAGTGTACCGGATATCCGGGCAAACCTACGCCCTGGGTGCTCTGCCCCGCATCCTCTGGGTCAAAAACAAGATGCCGGAGATTTATGAACAGGTCAGAACAGTCGGCATGTTCAATGACTGGCTGATCTACAAACTGACTGGTGTTCTCGCCGTGGAGCCTTCCAATGGCAGCACCACAGGCATTTTCGATCTCCAGAGCCGCTCCTGGGATCCGGAGATCATGCGCAAAGTCGGCCTGAAGGATGATATCTTCCCGCCTGTGGCTGAATGCGGCCAGGTAATCGGAACCGTCAGCGCAAAAGGTTCTGCGGATACAGGTCTGGCGGAAGGCACCCGGGTTGTGACCGGCGGCGGTGACTCCCAGCTGGGCTGTGTAGGGGTCGGCGTAGTGGATCCCGGCCAGGCCGCCATATTCGGCGGAAGCTTCTGGCAGTATGAATTCAACACTCCCAGCGGAAAGACAGATGAGCATTGCCGTGTCCGCGTCAACTGCCATGCTGTTCCCGGCATGTGGCAGTATGAAGCCCTCGCCTTCAAACCCGGCCTGACCATGCGCTGGTACCGAGACGCCTTCTGCCAGGAGGAATGCCGCCTTGCGAAGGAAAAAGGAACCGATCCGTATCAGCTCATGAACGAACAGGCGGAGAAGATCCCCGCGGGCTGTTATGGCATGATGTGTACCTTCAGCGATGTGATGAATTTCATCGCCTGGCGGCACGCCGCTCCGACCTTCACCAATTTCGACTTTGACGCGGAAAAATACAACAAGTACACCTTCTATCGCGCCATCATGGAAAACACTGCCCTGATCGCCCGGGGCCACATGGACCTTGTACGGGAATCCACCGGCAGCATGCCAACGGAAGTGGTCTTTGCCGGCGGAGCCAGCAAGGGGGACGTCTGGTGCCAGATCCTTGCCGATGTTCTGGGCCTTCCCGTAAAGGTACCAGTCGTCCGGGAGGCTACTGCTCTTGGCGCAGCGATCATCGCCGGATACGGCGCGGGCATCTACAGCGATATCAGCTCCGCGTCCCGCCGGCTGGTCAAATGGGCCAGGGTGTTTGAACCGGACATGGAAGCCCATCAGGTCTATGACCGGATGTATGGGGTATGGAGAAAGGTATATGACGCGCAGCTCGCCCTCAGTGATGCCGGCATCACCCGGTATATGTGGGCAGCGCCCGGACTTCAGTAACTGCTGGCCGGCCATCCGCCAGTATATAGATTTGGAGGAACTGATATGTATATCATTCATGAGAACGAAAGGGAATACCGTTTCGGAGACAGCGGCCCGAAGTACCTGATGAAGGGGCCCAGGATGAACTTCGCCATCGTCCAGTTTCAGCCGGGGCAGGATTTCAAGGCGCACTACCACAACATCATGGAAGAAAACTTTTTCATTCTGGAGGGAGAAGTTGATGTCATCGTGGACGGCGTGGTCAATCATCTCACTCCCGGCCAGCTGATCCATATTGAGCCCGGCGAGATCCATTACGTCCTGAACCGGTATGACAAACCCGTCAAGATGATCTCCACCCTGGCCCCTCACACGGACCCCGATAAGGTTGATGTTGAAAACTATACATGGTAACAGCCGGTCGGCGTAACAAAACCCCTGCAGAATCAAATCTGCAGGGCTTTTATTATCATATATGATTTACTTGCGCCGTCCCGCGCCGCAGCTTTCGCAAATCGTATAATCCGCTTTCTGCGCGGTGCCGCAGTATGGGCAGTATACGGTCTTCTCAGCGGGCCTTTCCACCCTGATCACCACAGGAGCCGGAGCGGGCGCCGGCGCTTCCTCATGCGGAACCCTTTCAGAAAAGCTTTCCATGGTGTCGAACCCATCGTCCCCGCCATGCATCCTCATCCGGATAATGCCGACACCAATGAGGATCAAAGCCGCCAGAACGATTATGATGCCAAAGACGCTTGCGGTACCGCTCTTCTGGAGGGGGGAATAGGGATCAGAAACGCTGTTGCTGCTTGTATTCGCAGTGATAATAATCCCAATAATCAGCACCGCAATTCCGCTGATGATGGTTTCCATCGGAGTTCTTTCCCTCTTCATCGTTTCTCCCCTCCTGTATCAATCAACCGGGGCAGGCGTCCGCGTCGTTCTTTTCTTCCTCGCTTTCACCTGCCCCGGTCTATGGTTTTATCATACACGCGTCAGGTTTTATAATACAGGATGC
>CACXHF010000450.1 GCA_902767305.1 uncultured Eubacteriales bacterium | reverse complement strand
TGGCATTTGCCATAAACGTTTTCACGTGAATATCCTCCTCGAATTGATATCAATGATATCAGTCATGCCTGGCGCTGGTCAGACGCCATTGCAAACGCAGTACAGGATCCGGGGCTAACAGACCCACAACCGCGACGACTATTTTATTGCAATCCCATACGTCTTGTCAAGCATTTTTTTTAGACTTTTCCCGCAATCGGGATAGATTTCAGCAAGATTTCAGCAAGATTTCAGCCCAAATCTGAGAAGCATGTCCCGGTGCGGTCTGAAATCCGAAGACGAGATTATTTTACCACATTTTTCCGGGAAAAGGTCTCCAATTTCCGGACAGACACCGATAGCGGTCCGTAGATAAAATAGTGCTTGACAAACCATTCTTCGTTTTATAAAATACCTTTACATTTGAAAGACGATGAAGGGAAATAATCGTTTGATCCTTTGTTTCAGAGAACCGGCGGATGGTGAAAGCCGGTCAGGGATGATTCGAGAGCTCGTCCCGGAGTCGCACGGGTGAAATGCAGTAGTCCGTGCCGGATGACCCCGTTAAAGTCTGGTCTTGTTCGAGACCATGAGGGCATTGTTGCCGAATTAGGGTGGTACCGCGTTTCAAAGCGCCCCTATGTCATTGACTGACATGGGCGCTTTTTTATGTTCTGCCGCCAGTAAACAGCCAATCGTCTCAGCGTCTGTTTTCGGATCTGAAAATGACGCATCTGCCCTCAGTCGCCCACGATTATCTTTAAGGAGAATCTACAATGAAAAAGGGATTTGAAAAGTACAAACCGTTTGTACCGGTCACTCTTCCGGAACGTACCTGGCCAGATAACCACATCACAGAAGCACCCATATGGTGTTCCGTCGACCTGCGTGACGGCAATCAGGCTCTTGTCACTCCCATGAATGTAACGGAGAAGATCGAATTCTTCAAGCTGCTGGTGAACGTTGGGTTTAAGGAAATCGAAGTCGGTTTTCCCTCTGCCTCGGAAACAGAATATGAATTTCTCCGTGCTCTGATCGACAACCATCTGATTCCGGACGACGTCACCATCCAGGTACTCGTTCAGGCGCGTGAGCACCTCATCCGCAAGACCTTTGAAGCAGTACACGGAGCGAAGAACGTCATCGTCCATTTTTACAATTCCACTTCTGAACTTCAGCGGCGGGTTGTTTTCAAAAAAGATATGGAAGGCATTATTGATATTGCCGTTGCCGGTGCAAAACTGATCCGTGAACTCACCAATGCCGATGATTCCGGCACAAATTACCGCTTTGAGTATTCCCCGGAATCATTTTCCGGTACTGAAACAGATTTCGCCGTTGAAATCTGCGCCCGAGTAATGGAAGAACTGGGATCAACCAAAGAAAACCCCGTCATTCTGAACCTTCCGAATACAGTTGAGCTCAACACCTGCAATACGTTTGCTGATCAAATCGAATACTTTATCCGCAAACTGCCCAATCGTGAAGCAGCCATTATCTCTGTTCATCCGCACAACGACCGTGGCACCGGCATAGCATGTACCGAGCTCTCTCTGCTTGCCGGCGCAGAGCGCGTGGAAGGTACACTCTTTGGAAACGGCGAACGTACCGGCAACCTGGACATCGTCACCGTTGCACTGAATCTGTATACCCAGGGCATTGATCCCAAGCTGGACTTCTCCCATATTGATCACATCCGTGAAACCTATGAATCGCTGACGAACATGATCGTCCCCGAGCGCTGGCCATATGCCGGAAAGCTCGCCTTCACCGCCTTCTCCGGTTCCCATCAGGATGCTATCAACAAGGGACACGAGTACATGCGGGAACACAAATCCGAAATCTGGGAAATTCCCTATCTTACCATCGATCCGGCAGACATCGGCCGAGAATACGAGCCAATCATCCGGATCAACAGCCAGTCCGGCAAGGGTGGAGCCGCCTTTATCATGGATCACGATTTCGGCTATCATCTGCCAAAGGCCATGCATCCCGAGTTTGGTGCTATCGTTCAGAAGGAATGCGACCGGACAGGCCGCGAGCTGCAGGCCAGTGAAGTTTTCGCTCTCTTCCAGAACGAGTTCCTCAACATCAGCAAACCGTATTCCCTCAGCAGAGCCAAGTTCTATGAGGAAGCAGTCGCCGGCAGTTCCTCAAATGTTACCCATTTCTCCGGTGTCCTCTCCGTGCATGACAGCTTCCTCTCTCTGGAAGCACGCGGGAACGGACCAATTGACGCGTTCTTTAACGCACTGCGTGCCGCCGGTATCGTGGACTATACCTTCCTCACATATTCAGAGCATGCCATTTCCTCCGGTTCTGATTCACAGGCTGTCGCCTATATTCAGCTGAAGGGACCCGGCGGTCAGAAGTTCTATGGAGTCGGTACAGAACACAATATCAACTTTGCCTCGGTCAAGGGCATTCTGAGCGCCATCAACCGTTTCGAAAGCGGAAAAGTCTGATTCTTTAAAAAACAGCACCTGACAGGTGCTGTTTTTTTGCCTCAATCGCAAATATTGTGTGATTTCCGGTTATTGCCGTTCATACAGGCGTCTGCCCTTTCATGGGTAGAGGGGCTGGGGCTTCTCCCCCTTGATCACAGTTCCTGAGTGTGGCTGTGTCAGGGAAAGATGACCTTCTACGCTCACGCCACATTCATGGGGTGGAAAGGATAAATGGTCAGCTGCCCTTGACATTAACACAGACAGGTACTATTCGTTCCGTTCCTTATCTCAGGAAAGTACCTGTCACACAAAAAAGGGTTGAACCGTTTTATATTCAGCGGCGAAAGGAATCCCCAAGATCTCCATTTTTCCAGTGCTTTCTGCAGAGACTGATATACCGGTCATTTCCTCCCAGCAGCACCTGTTCTCCTTCCTTGACAACTTTTCCGTCACTGATCCGGGCATTGAATGTGGCCTTTTTTCCGCACCAACAGATTGTCTTGATTTCCTCAATCGTATCTGCCCAGCACATCAGTTCCCGGCTTCCCTCGAAAAAGTTTCCCCGGAAGTCGGTTCGGAGGCCGTAACAGATAACCGGAATGTCATAGTCATCGACAATATCCACCAGCTGGCGCACCTGTTCAGCTGTCAGAAAATGTGCTTCATCCACAATGACGCAGGAATACCCGCTCAGATCGATTTCAGGCAGTTCTTCCACAAACAGGCACTCTGCTTCAAGACCGCATCTGGACTTGACAATTCGGTCGCCGTCTCTATTCTCAAGCTTCGGTTTCAGCATCAGGACACGGCATCCGCGCTCCTTATAATTATACTGAACCATGACGGCATTAGCTGTTTTGGATGAGCCCATCGCCCCATAACGAAAGTATAACTTAGCCATAGTTGCTCCTTCTATGTGTAATATCCTCTGTTGCGTAACAGAAATCCGACAAATTATACAACAGCTCTCCAGTTCATGCAAGGCCGGAATTCAACGCATAACGGCAGAACAGTATCTGGAATCAGATATACCCGAATTCCGATCGTTTCATTCAGGTAAGAAAAAGCCGGCTTCTTTTCTCTGCGAAAAGAAGCCGGCTGAAAAAATCAGATGAATGTCAGCGGAAAAGAATTACTTCCCCACGGTCTCATATCGGGCTCGGATATAGGCTCTGACAAGGTTGACACAGAGTTCATCACTCATATGTCCCGTATTGAGACACAGATCATACAATCCTGCATCCTGCCAGTTCCGCCCTGTAAAATACTTGAAATAATCGGCGCGCCGTTTGTCGATCTTTCGAATCTTCTTTTCTGCCTCCTCCAGATCCAGACCGTCAACCTCCATGACGCGGCGG
>CACXHF010000449.1 GCA_902767305.1 uncultured Eubacteriales bacterium | reverse complement strand
TACTGAAACGCCCAATGCTGATGTTACCACTGAAAACTAAAATGTTACCAGCCGCCAAAAAGTAACACATGGTAACATTGTATTAAAATTCACGTTTCTTTCCTCCGTAAGCGGTGTTTATTTCGTACGATTGAAGAAAACAAAAGAAAGAGTATACTGGAGAGGGTACTTCATATCTCCATCCAACTTGCTTGCAACTAAGTTTCATCCAAGAGCTACTTAAAACTGAATAGAAATCAAATGAAATGTTCCTCTCTGTACATGAATTCAGAGAGGAACATTTGTTTTGTATTATGGCGGTATTTGCTTCAGTCACATGCAAAGTTAACATTTTTCCAAAAAAGAAAGATGATCTATCATGTTATTATACTGTCCAGTGCCAAATTGCATTCCCTGCTGACGCCACTTTAGCGACATTTTATCTTCCTGGCTGAATAAACGTGCCAATGAGAACGAATACTGATGCGCAACAGGCTTTTTACTTCTCCCTCCGTAAGAGAAGCCCTTCTATCCAATGGAAGTGGAAGGATAAATCTCAGGAATGGGCTTGTCGCATTACGGGAAGCTTTACGCCATTGACACTGAATACTGCAATAATCTGGAGAAACCAAATTCCAATAAATCAGCATATGTGATCTAAACATAGTCGGAGCAACCCTTCTATCTACCAATATTAGTATAATTAGTGGAATGATATGTGAAAAAATCACTAATATTCATCCATATATCTGACCATCTAAACAAAAATCACTAATACTAGTTGACATTTGCTTCAAAACGAACTAATATTGGTATATCGTATTATTCTGATAGGAGGATACATCTCGTCATGTCAATCACTCGCTCGTATAACAAATACAACAATACGTATTACGTATATGATACTCAGTATGTCTGGAGTGAAGAGAAGCAGAAGAAAGTCCCAAAAAGGACTTGTATTGGCAAATGGGATGAGGAAAGCAATCAGGTCATCCCTACTGGATCCGAAGGACGATTACGTAAAAAAGCGGCAACATCCGAGGAGACACCTGTTATTTCCGGCGAAACCGAAGTCAGTATACCTCCAGAAATTGCCGGGATGTTTAACACTGTGGCATCGAATCTAAAGAATATCAATGTTCTTTTGTCTGAACTGGCTTCCAATTTTGAAACAATAAGCATCTGTTTGGACAAACATAAAGATGTTTCTGAAAACTAAGTATCCGGTACACCGATTTCCGGTTGAATATCCATTACACGCTGTCAGTCTGTTATCGAAATTCTCATGGACGATTAAGGAGGATGTTTTCCGATGAAGGTTACTTTTACCGTGGAAGAATTACAGAATAAGAAGCCGGAGGAACTGGCGGACATTATTCTGAAGCTGTCCGCAGAGAACAGCGAGCTTCGGTCGTCCCTGGAAAATCTGCAGGCAAAGTATGACCAGCAGGCAATCGACATGGTCAATATGGCCCGGGGCTATTCTGACCTGAAAACGGAACGTGATACACTGAGCAAGGAGAATATCCGTCTTGAAAAGGAACTGGAACATCAGAAGGAGGTAACAGCTGTTTATGCACGGATGATATTTAAAACTGGCACGGAGTCTGTTCCTGTCGTTACTGTGGAAAAAAATGATGATGTGTCTTCCACGGAGACAGTGGATCCTGCCAAAGCTCAAAACACGCCTCAGGACCCATCTGAACCCGCCCCGACCAACAAGGAAGATGAGGAACAGGGAGACGGAAACGATGCCGGCAAGATCAATCCGTCCAGGGAGACACCAGGTGAGGAAAGCTCAGGCACTTCAGGCAAGGGACTAAAGCCGCGTGGGCGTACCGGTCCTAAGAACAATCTTATTCGGGAAACTATGAAGGAACTTCCGCAGCGTGATGAATATAATCTTTCATTGGAGGATATTCAGAAACTGGATGTTGTGTACGGGGCAGGGAACTGGCGTATTGTCAGCTGGGATAAAACTTCCCACATAGAAGTTATTCCGAGGTTTTTATATGTACAGAATGATTATACTCCTGTGTTTGAATGTAATGAAGGCGGCAACCGTCATATGTTGCGTCCGGAATGCCCTTATTTTTTCCCACACAGTATCTATTCTTCCAGCCTCGTTGCGGGCATTATCTTTGATAAGTTTGCCATGGCACTTCCGGTTTACCGGCAGATGGGAGCAATGGAGTATTTAATCGGTGATTCATTGGAGAGAGGGAATGTTTCGAGAATGCTGATTCGAGCTGCTCATGGCTGCTTTATGCCTGTCTATGAGTATATGAAACAGAAGCTTATTGCGCTCCCGTACTCCCAGAGTGATGAGACACCCCTCCAGGTGATTGAGGGCGGTGCTGAGAAAACGCACTATCTCTGGTGTCATGTTACGGGCGAACTGCGCCCTGATGATCCGCAGATTGTGCTGTTTGACTTTGAAAAGACCCGAAGCGCTGAACACCTGAGAAAATACTTCTCGGATGAATTTGTCCGGATTGTTACTTCAGACTGCTACGCCGCCTATGCGACCATTGATACAGAGGAGGAAAGCATCACTATTTCTCATTGCTGGATACACTGCCGCAGACGCTTTTATATGGCTTATTGTATTCTGTTGGATGTGAAAGGTCTTTCTGAAAAAGTAATTCAGAATACCCCTGAATTCAAGCTTCTTTCTCTCATGGGAAAGATGTTTGATGCAGACACTCCGGTAAAACACGCCGCTCCTGAAGTGCGTCTTGAGGTGCGCCAGAGAATCATCGCACCCCTGGTGAATACGTTCTTTGATGAAGCAAAAAAAATCGATCTGAACGGTTCTAATCTCTCCTCGAAGATGGAGGAAGCTGTTTCGTATGCTTTAAATCACGAAGCTAAGCTTCGTCTTTTCCTGGATGATCCCTTCATACCCATTGATAATTCGATTTGT
>CACXHF010000448.1 GCA_902767305.1 uncultured Eubacteriales bacterium | reverse complement strand
GGGTGATATTTACCGAGGCAGTCACCGACAATACGGGCACATTTTTTCTGCGGTTTGTCCGGAGTGACGCCCAGTTCATGCAGTGTGAAGAGAATACGACGCTGTACAGGCTTGAGACCGTCTTCAACCCGCGGCAGTGCCCGTTCCAGAATAACATGTTCTGCATAGGGAATCATGGAGATGTGCATGACCTCTTCCATGGGCTTCTGGATTATTTCATGCTGTTCCGCTTTTGCCTGAGGCGCCTGCGGAGCTTTTTTCTTAGGCATGTTACTTGTTCTTCTCCTCTCTCTCAAGGAACGTATCGATTTTGTTGAAATCAGCAAACTCGGTGATGTATTCCCGGCGAGGTTCGACCTTATCACCCATCAGGACTGTTACAAGTCGTTCTGCCTCTGCCACATCCTCCAGCGTGACCTGCATCAGCTGCCGGTTTTCCGGGTTCATTGTTGTTTCCCAGAGTTGTGAAGGATCCATTTCACCCAGACCCTTGTATCGCTGAATGGTGTAACCCTTTCCGATGTCTTTAGTCACCTTAGTCAGTTCCTTGTCATCATAGGCATACTGCACTGTGTCTCCTTTGGCAACACGGTACAGCGGCGGCATGCCGATATAGACATGTCCGTCGGTGATGAGCTCCCGCATATACCGATAGAAAAAGGTCAGGAGAATGGCACGTATGTGAGCACCGTCCTGATCAGCATCCGAAAGGATAATAACCTTATAGTACTTAAGATTTTTGAGATTGAAATCCTCACCGATTCCGGTGCCGAGAGCTGTAATGATCGAGCGGAACTCTTCATTGGCCAGTACCTGATCAATCCGTTTTTTCTCCACATTCAGAGGCTTGCCGCGAATAGGCAGGATAGCCTGGAATTTTCTGTCTCTTCCCTGTTTGGCCGAGCCGCCAGCTGAGTCGCCCTCCACAATGAACATCTCATTTTCCTCAGGCTTTCTGCCTGTACAGCTTGAAAGCTTGCCAACCAGCGGGGCTGCCTCCAGCTGATTTTTAGCCCTTGCGACTTCTTTTGCTTTTCGGGCTGCCTCACGGACCCGGCTTGCCCGTACACCCTTTTCCAGCATGGCGGTTGCAGTTTCTCCGTTATTGAGGTTTTCAAGGTATTCCGTCATCTTGTGATAGACAAATTCCTCTACGGCTGGCCTGACCTCGGTATTTCCGAGCTTCCCTTTGGTCTGTCCCTCAAACTGCGGATTGCTGATAAAGATCGTCAGAACCGCCGTCATTCCCTCCCGGTAATCCTCACCGGTCAGATTCTTGTCCTTTTCCTTAAGTGCTCCGATTTTTCTGGCATAATCGTTCAGTGCCCGGGTATAACCTGCTTTAAATCCCATTTCATGCGTGCCGCCCTCGGCTGTCGGGATATTATTGACATAGGAAAAAATGCTTTCCGTGTAATCATCCGTATGCTGAATGGCCAGACTGATTTTGACGGAATCCTGAACGCCGTCCAGTTGAACAATATTGGGATACAGCGTCGTTTTATCATTATTGATATATTTAATATAGTCGGACAGACCACCTTCATACTCATAGGTGACCGTACGCTTTGCAGGATCTTTCTCACGCTCATCCGTCAGAGAAATGGAGAGGCCGCGGTTCAGATAAGCCAGCTCACGCAGATGACGCCGAACCGTATCCCCGTTGAAACGGGTTTCCTCGAACACCGTGTCATCCGGCAGAAAAGTGACTTTTGTTCCATGCAGACGGGTAGCTGAGATCCTTTCAAGCGGAGTAACAGGACGTCCGGAGACGATTTTTTTCTCTTTGGGATCATAATTGCTTTCAAAGCGCATGCGGTAATGCCCGCCGCCGGTCCAGCTGTCCACAATCATCCATTTGGACAGCGCATTGACAACAGAGGCACCTACGCCGTGCAGGCCTCCGGAATACTGGTAGTTCTGATGATCAAATTTGCCACCGGCATGCAGTTTGGTATAGATCACCTCTACACCCGTTATTCCCAGCTGTGGATGAATATCTACCGGCACACCGCGTCCGTCATCCTCAACTGATGCGCTTCCGTCTGCCATCAGGCAGACTTTGACTGTCCTGGCATATCCGTTTGCCACTTCATCAATGGCATTGTCTACCAGTTCCCACAGGAGATGATGCAGCCCCGTTCTTCCCGTTGATCCGATATACATTCCCGGACGCATTCGGACGGCATCAAGTCCCTCAAGAACTTTCAGCGACTCCGCTGAGTAAGCTTTTGCCATTATCTAATCTCCCTTCATTT
>CACXHF010000447.1 GCA_902767305.1 uncultured Eubacteriales bacterium | reverse complement strand
GTACGTACTTCGTGACCGCAGCGGGAGGGTTTGCTATGACAGATTTCGTCAGCACCTGGAACAAAGACTCTTTTCTGACTTACCCTGTCGGCCCTCTGGGGCTCATTGCCATGCCCGGCACTGAAGAAATGGGCAAAAAAGTAAACAGCTGGCTGAAGAAATGGCAGGATCATACCGAGGAATCCATGCCCGGTGATATGAGCACCACCCCCGGTGCGGAGCGGCAGGATTTCCTGATTGAAGTGACCTGTCCCCGTTTCGGAAACGGAGAAGCCAAAGGCATGATCAAAGAGAGTATCCGTGGATACGATATGTATATTCTCTGTGATCCCGGCGCCTATAATGTGGAATACGAAATGTTCGGACAGCGGATCCCCATGAGCCCGGATGAGCATTTTGCCAATCTGAAGCGGATCATCGCCGCAATGGGCGGCAAGGCCAAGCGCGTGACCGTCATTATGCCCATGCTGTATGAAGGCCGCCAGCACCGCCGTTCCGCCCGGGAAAGCCTGGACTGCGCCATGGCGCTGCAGGAGCTCGAAAACATGGGCGTCAGCAACATCATCACCTTTGATGCACATGATCCCCGTGTTCAGAATGCAATTCCTCTTCACGGCTTTGAGAGCATCATGCCGACTTATCAGATGCTGAAAGCAATGTGCAGGACGTATTCGGATCTCAGATTTGACCGCGAGCACATGATGGTCATTTCCCCGGATGAAGGTGCGCTTAACCGGAATATCTATTACAGCTCCGCACTGGGTGTAGACATGGGCATGTTCTACAAACGCCGTGATTATACCCGTGTTGTCAACGGAAGCAATCCGATCATTGCGCATGAATATCTGGGTGACAGCGTGGAAGGAAAGGATATCTTTGTTGCAGATGATATCATTGCCTCCGGAGATTCCATTCTGGATCTGGCACAGAACCTGAAGCGGCGCGGTGCACACCGTGTATTTGCAGGTGCTACCTTTGCCTTCTTCACCAAAGGTCTGGATATTTTTGATAAGGCGTATGCCGAGGGAACGCTGGATCACGTATTTGCCACTAATCTGACCTATACGCCGCAGGAGATTATTGACCGTCCGTGGTTCTCACAGGCGGATATGTGCAAGTATATGTCTTACGTGATCGCTACCCTGAATCATGATCAGTCGCTTTCCTATCTGCTGAATCCATGGCACAGAATTGAAAAGCTTCTGACCCGTTATCGCGCTGAGCATGGCCAGTAAACGGACCGGATCTGCATTTTCCTGCAAATATCGGCCTGACTGCCTGTAAAGAAGTTCTGCAAAAGGAAAACGCCCGAGAGGGCGTTTTCCTTTTGCTTTATCTGAATATCCGGACGGCAGAGCCGTGCAATCAGCTGTCCGCAGCTTTGGCTGGGGCGGGATGCAGCGTGAAAGTAAATGCGCTGCCCTCACCGGGGGCACTGGTGACGGACATGTCCTCTCCAAGTGTGTGCATGATCTCGTAGGCGATAGCCAGTCCGAGTCCGGTTCCTTTTCCGTGGTGAGACTTGTCTGCCTTGTAAAAGCGCTCAAAGATATGCGGGAGATCTTCCTTTGAGATCCCGATACCGGTATCCCGGACCGTGATGTAAATCAGTTCATCCCTGAGGGCGGCGGCAAGCGTGACAGTGCCTCCGTCCGGGGTATATTTGAAAGCATTGTCGAGGAGAGCGATAAGAACCTGCTGTGTCCGGTCTGAATTCCCGCGGACCAGGGGCAGAGAATCAGGCACATCATAAATAAATGTCTTCTGGTAATCCTCTGCATAGGGAAGATAGGTATCCCGAATGTTTTCGAGAAGGGGGTACAGGGGAAAATCGGAAATGGACATGGAAATCGTGCCGCTCTGCAGACGGGAGAGTTCCAGCATGTCATTGACGAGGCGGGAGAGCCGCATGGTCTCCCGGAGAACGACCGTATAAATCTGCTGACGCTGGTCCTCGGTTTTCACCAGACCGTCACGGAGCGGTTCCATCAGGGCACGCAGTGCAGTGAGCGGAGTACGAAGTTCGTGAGAGACATTGGCCACATAATCCCGTCTTGTCTGTTCAAGGCGTTCAGCACTGGTGACATCAGAGAGAACACCCACGCATCCGCTGAGTCCTCCGCTGGAGGCTGAAAGCGGTGTAACGGAAACGTGGATTGCGGTTTTGTCTCGCCACAGTGTCTTCTGGGCGCTTTCACCGGTTTTCAGAACCTGATCAAAGACCGCAATGACATCCGCATTCTTTTCCCGCAGTTCTGTATCGGCTGTGCCGGATTCCAGAACGTCCGGGCTGAGACTGAGCAGGTGGGAGACGGCGGGGTTGATCAGGGTGAGACCGGCATCTGAATCAAAGGCCAGGATGCCTTCGCTGAGACCGTTGATGAATCCCTCAAGCCGGTTGCGTTCCAGCTCAAGGGAGGAAATGGTCCGGCCGAGTTCGGAGGAAAGAAAGTTGAGTGCATGTCCGAGCTCTCCGTATTCATCCTTGCCCTGGTCATCGGCGCGCACGGTGAGATCACCGGAGGCCATGGTAAGAGCCACATTGCGCATCTCGGTAATGGGGCGTGTCATTCTGGAGGCAGTAATGAAAATAAAGGGCAGCAGTACCAGAACCACAATGACGATGGACATCATGATGGTATTGGTAAGAACACGCACGCTGTTCATTACCTCACGCATGGTCTGTGCCATAAAAACGGCCCCGACCACCTCATCGCCGTAGAAAATGGGTATGGCGACGGCGATGATCTTGTCTTTCAGATCTTCCTCGGCGGAGGTTTTGTCCGCGTCGCCGAGAAACCGGAGCGGGCTGCTGTTGCTGTAGGGGCTCTGTGTGGCTGCCGGTGTGATATCCTCAAGGCTTCCGATATGAGTGGCAGTCTGTCCCTTGAGGACGGAGGGCATCATCGAAACGGCTAGTGAGTCCGGAAGCCGGCCGACTTTCCGGTTATCGATGACCTGTGTCCGGAGCAGGGTCTCTCCGTTGGCATTTACCACCCAGACGGTCGCCTCCCACTGGGAGGTGCTGCTGCCGATAAGAGGCATGAGGTAACCGGAGGAGATTTCGCCGCTCAGCGAACTTTCAATATATCCGGCGATGATTTCGCCTTTGGGAACCAGATCGTCAATCTTGTTCTGAGCAAAAAGACGCGGTGCTGCGATGTTGTAGACCAGCATCAGCATGAAGGCGAAGAAAAGAACGGAACTGTATGCCAGGAGCATAGCCCGGCGGAAAGATGCACTGTGTTTCATCCGAGGACCTCGAATTTATACCCTTTCCCGTATACGGTTACGATATCCCATTTTTTCCCCATTTCGGCACAGTCAAGTTTCTGGCGCAGCCGCTTGATATGGGTATCCACGGTTCGTGTATCACCGAAAAAGTCGTATCCCCAGATACGGGAAAGGATCTGATCACGGTCAAAGACCCGGCCGGGATTTGAAGCCAGCAGTGTCAGGACTTCCACCTCCCGCGGCGTACAGGTGATCGGTGATCCGCCGATCCGGACGCTGTAACGCTCCGGCTGGATTTCAAGGCTTCCGAAAGTCAGCGTGGTGAGATCCGGCTGTGCCGAGGGGGTGTTTTCAGGCATGGGGGCGGTCCTTCTCAGAACAGCCTTGATTCTGGAGATGACTTCTCTTGGACTGAATGGTTTGACGATATAGTCATCTGCGCCCATCTCAAGTCCGAGAATCCGGTCGATTTCCTCACCCCGGGCAGTCAGCATGATAATGGGAATCTGAGAATCCCTGCGGACGGTCTGACAGACCTGAGAACCGTTCATGCCAGGCATCATCTGGTCAAGCAGCATGAGATCAAAGTGGGACTTTTTCAGCATCTCCAGCGCCTGTTCGCCGCTGAAAGCAGAATCATGTCCGAAATCTTCATTGTCCAGATAGAGAGAAAGAGACTGGTGGACGATAGGATCATCATCACAGATGAGAATCTGATATGGCTTGCTCATGGGCTACCTCATGAAGGAGTACCTGGGGAACACGCTGACCCGGAGACGGGTATCGGCATAGGGAACGAGCACCAGGCTGCAGACGTCCCCCGGACTGGCTTCGGGAATGTCCATCGGCGGCGGATCGATCAGGCCGTCTGAAGACTGCCAGATGCCGGCTGAAACCGTATTGACTTCGAGACGGACTTCGGTCATCTCCTCATTCAGAAGGACACGGACCGGATCATCTGCCACGATGGCATGCGCGTAATCAGTTCTGCTGGTTATGGAGCCGGATTCGTCCTCCTCCGCCTCCAGTTCAAGACTGAACAGCAGCGGACCGCGAAGGACAGAGACGGCCTGGTGATAGCTGCTTTCCATCCGCGGATTCATGGGCAGATGAAGTGTAATGGCGTCACCGTCATGCCATTGCCGGGTCAGAACAAGGAAAGGCGCCTTTCCGGCCTCAATGGTTTCGCCCTGAATCAGCACAGTGGCACGGTCAGACCAGGAGGGAATCCGAAGCCGGAGAGGGAAGGCGGTATCCCGGTTCATATTGAGGGTGATCCGCACATTTCCGGAAACGGGGTAGGAGGATTCAACGGTGATGCGTACCTGCGCATCCTTGAGCGGGTAGCGTACCTGACAGGGAGCGTAACCCATGGCACAGAGACCGTCGTCACGGGTAAGCATCCACTGATGCATGAGAAAACGGGGCAGGACAGGGAGAATTGCGGTCAGTGCTTCCGGATCCCGGACGGTGAAAAGAGACGAATCCGGTTTTGAAAAGGGAAAACGGATGCCGGAGAGCAGGCTCAGCTGATTGGCCTGCTGGATGCTCTGCACGGCCAGCATATCCTCTGAGAAAGCGGACTGAATGACGTTGTAGAAGATCTGTTCCCACTGATCGGCAAACTGCACGCCCTCCGGACAGGTGAATAACGTTTCAAGGGATGCTTCCATTTCCGCAGCTGCTGTGATGCTGACGCCGCGTGTGGGGCTGTTGCCGCCCAGCAGCGGATCGGCTGTAATACCGCCCGAGACTGCTTTGTGAGAACGGTTCATCCGGGCAAGACCGTGCTCGGGTGCACTGGTATGCTTGGAACTGCCGGTAATGATGCCTGCAAGGGCGGAGGTACGGAGGCCTTCTGCCAGATTGGCACCACTGCCCATCTGCATCAGTCGGGAAATGTAATCGCTCTTTTCACCGGAGGGTTCACGGTCATCCTGACCGATCTGAGCGGAAACGGGTATGCGATAGGGGAAGGTATGGAACAGGGAGGTATAATCCGTGCCCTGCGAGATAAGCAGATCCAGTACAGAGAGAATTGCCTTCTGGCCGGTGATATTGTAAACCAGGATACCGCTGGCCAGCGTATCTGCCGTATGCAGCTGATCTTCGCCGCTCAGCGGGTTTTCCCGAAGAGCTGTATGCAGATATTTGAAGTATCGGAGAATAAAGGAAAGGAAGGCTTTTTCGCCGGTGACAGAGTAGGCGGCAGAGATGGCACGGAGCATGGCGGAACAGGCGGTAAAGGATGCACCGTTCCCGAAAGAGCCGTCCTCCCGCTGATGCTCCATGACAAGGCGTGCCATGGAAAGGGCATTCCGTTCCAGTTCATGGTCAGAGAGCAGTGCGGAGGTCCAGAGCATGGATTCAAGCACTCTGGCGGCTGCTGGTTCCGCCGGCAGGGAACCGCCGTAAAAGCTGCTGTCGGGACCGGCGGCAGGAACAAGTGAGGAAATACCGGACAGCAGACCGGCACGCAGAGAAATCAGCTGTTCGCGCAGTTTTCCTGCAGCCCGTACAGAACCCGCCGGCAGCATGGCCAGCTGATTTCCGGTCAGCGGATTTCGATTGAAAAAAGTTCTGGTTAACATATAAAAATCCTCCCGAAAAAAGGATGATAGAGGTAAAAATCTGCAGGAAAGGTGTGCCTGTAACAGTCGGTCTTTCCTGTATACAGATAGTTTACAACGCATTTCGGCTTCCGTCAACCGACACGGCGAATCCAAATTGTTCCGGAACAGTCCGGATGCCTTGCCTTTTGCGATGGGAAAAGATAAAATGAAAACCGTCAGTAAAGATCTGAACGGATGCTGTGCATCGGTCTGTCAGAACTGAACCGGTGCCGAAAGGGTAACTGTTCGAATTAACGAGAGGAAGGGTTGTGTAATATGGCAAGTGGTTCCCGCATTGAACTTCGCAGTCAGGTGATCTATTCCGTGTTCGTACGAAATTTTACGAAAGAGGGG
>CACXHF010000446.1 GCA_902767305.1 uncultured Eubacteriales bacterium | reverse complement strand
TTTGTGCTTGAAAACAATGGAAATTCATCTGTGATAATGATAGAATAGTAAACACGTGTACATAATGAAACGTATGTGTATTGTATAAATAGATATGAAACAGAAACAAGTGAAGAACGGGGAATCTCGGAGGTGGACTATATGCACAGCACGAACAATAAGAAATGGCAGGGAAGAGTTCTTCTTTTTCTTATTCTGACTGTTATTGTCTTACTGCCGCTAGCAGCACTCGCATCAGACTCAAGCCGGAAAACGGTGCGTGTCGGCTGGTATGATTCCTCCTTCTGTTATTTTGACCGTTTCGGACGCCGCTGCGGAATCGATTATGAGTATCAGCAGAAGATTTCAGCATATACAGGCTGGTCCTATGAATATGTGGAGGGAAGCTGGCCGACATTGTTTCAGATGCTTAAAGACGGAGAAATCGATCTGCTCAGTGATGTTTCCTATAAACCGGATCGTGTGGAGTTCATGTTCTTTCCGGAACTTCCCATGGGTTCAGAATCCTACTATATCTATATTGATATCAAAAACCGGGATATTACAGCTGATAATCCGTCCTCACTGAACGGAAAGCGTATTGGGGTCAATCAGGGCAGCGTTCAGGAAGGATTCCTCAAGGACTGGATGGAAAAAAATCAGATTACGCTTGAAATTATCCCCATGGTGGATGAAGAGAATGTCGCCATGGAGAAAGTGATCCGCGGAGAAATTGATGGTTTTGCATCCATATATACTTTCAGTTCTGAACAGAAGGTGATTCCAGTCTGCAGGATCGGTTCATCCGAATACTATTATGCCGTCAACCGAAACAGACCGGATTTGCTGGCAGAACTGAATATGGCATTGGCAGGCATTCAGGATGAGGATCCATTTTTTAATCAGAGACTGAATGAAGAGCGGCTGTATAATTCACGTACGAATGCCTACCTTACACCCGATCAGGAGGACTGGATTCGAAATCATAGCACGATTCGTATTGGCTACCGGGAAGACTTTCTGCCATTCTGCCAGACGGACAGACAAACGGGAATGCTTACCGGTGCACTGAAAGACTATCTGGCACATGCGATGAACAACCTTCGAAGTGCAGACGTGCATTTTGAAACAATTCCGTATGAATCGATTGAGATAGCACTGAAAGCACTGAAAGCCGGAGAGATAGACTGTGTATTCCCTGTTTATCTGAATTCCTATGACGCAGAACAGATGGGAGTGCGTCTTACCAATCCGGCCATGAAAACGGAAATAAATGCAGTTATGCCGTTATCGAAGGTACAACCCCTCTCAAGAGAAAGCAAACTTGTTTTTACCGGCAGGTCAGGAGATCCGAATATCAAAACCTTTATCATGGACAGATATCCTGAATCCAGTCTGTTGACTTTTGATTCCAGAGAGGATTATCTGGATGCGGTCAGATCAGGAAAAGCAGACTGTGCTATTCTCAGCAATTACAGAATGCTCACCGTAGAGGATGTTATCCGGCGGTTCAAACTCTTTTCGGTTCCAACCGGTGAATCCCTGCCGCTGAGCTTTGCTGTAAATCGTGATGACCGGAATTGTTATTTTCTTCTCAACAAAACCGTTGTGATGACTCAGAATGAGGATATGGACTCGGCTCTGGCTTCCTATGTCGAGTCCGACAGAAAAATCACATTTGCTCTGTTTCTCCGGGATAACTGGATTGGTGTAGTCATTGTTCTTTTTGTTGTGTTTTTCATCATCATCGTCCTCCTTCTGCAGAAAATGCGGGCAGAAAAAACAGGTTATGAACGTCAGCGGATGATCGAAGAAGCGCTTATCAGAGAATTGCAGCAGAAAGAACAGTTGAATTCTGCCATGAAAATGGTCAATACGGACCCGCTTACCGGCGTAAAGAGCAAGCATGCCTATAATGAAGCAGAGGAGCGGATAGACAGACGGATTGAGGAAGGGTCCATTCAGAACTTCGGTGTCATCGTATTCGATCTGAATGATCTCAAGCGGATCAATGATCAAAAAGGACATGAAGCCGGTGATGAATACATCCAGTCTGCCTGCAGGCTGATCTGTACTCATTTCAAGCACAGTCCTGTATTCCGTATCGGAGGGGACGAGTTTGTCGCAATTCTTGAGGGGGAAGACTACTGGAATCAGGAGGACCTACTGGAAAATTTCGAAAAAATAATTCTTGGAAATCTGGAACATGAAAGGATTGTCATTGCCTTTGGCTGTTCAAACTTTGATTCTGAACATGACAGCAGTATCCGCAAGGTCTTTGAACGTGCAGATGCCGCTATGTACAAAGAAAAGTCGCTTCTTAAGAACATAGGTTCTGCTCATAAAGAGGAGTCAGCTGAAGAGAAGGATCCTCAGAGTATTGACAGTCAGACGCTGCTTAATGTGAGGCGGCATATTCTGATCGCCGAGGATATGGATATCAATCGTGAAGTTCTCAGAGATCTGCTTCAGAATGACTATGATATACTGTATGCTTCTGACGGTGTAGAAGCCCTTGAAATGCTTCGAAACCATAAAAATGAAATTGCGCTCCTGCTTCTGGATCTCTTAATGCCCAATAAGTCAGGGCGGGAGGTCATTATGGAAATGCAGGTAGACGAGGAACTGGTATCTATTCCGATCATTGTTCTGACAGTCGATCAGGAAGCCGAACTTGACAGTCTCCGTCTGGGCGCTATGGATTTCATTCCAAAGCCGTATCCGGATATTGAAATTATTAAAGCCCGCATCGCTAAATGTATTGAGCTTTCCGAAAATCGTGAACTGATTCAGCGCAACCAGCGGGATAAGCTGACAAGTCTTTATAATCCCGAATACTTTATGCGCTATGTGGATCGTTACGACCGAATTTATACCGACAGCGCCTGCGATGCCTTCATCTGTGAAATAGAGCATTATGAGGACATCAGGAAGCAGCATGGGGAAAAATTTGCTGCTGTACTGGTTCGCAGTATCGGCATCAGCATCCAGCGTCTGGCACGCAAGACCGGGGGAATCGGATGCAGGAAAGACGGCGGATCCTTTATTACTTACTGGCCTCACAAAGAGAACTGCAGAGAGATAGTTGAGGCTTTTGCTTCAAACGTTCTGATGCCGGATAAAGAGCTTGCCGGCAAAATAACCCTGAGATATGGCGTATTCGTTAATGCTCAGACGGAAAAGGATCTTGCAAAACGTTTTGATCATGCCAAATCGGCAGCGTACAATGTTCCAGCCGATTCTGATTCGATCTGCGGGTTTTATAATGCTTGAAATCCGTCATGCACTGACCGGCTGCAGTCCTTGAAAGAGTCAGGAGATCACAACCGGATGTGTTTAATCTTTTCCTTGGAAAACGACATCAGTTTTCGCTGAAAACAGTACTATTTCAGCAAACCAAGAGGTCTATGGATCCGTGCCGGCCGGAGAATTTCCCTTAAAAGCGGGATTCTCCGGCCGGCTTTTGCACAGCCCTGTAAAAACTGCTTGACTTTACAGACGAGTTTCATTACAATGATGCAGCTGTCACAGGGACAGAATAATCAGGAATGATCAGGAAAGACGGGGAATCAGAATGGGAGTCAAGGTAGCGAAATTCGGCGGAAGTTCACTGGCAGATGCGCATCAGTTCAAGAAGGTGCGGGAGATCCTGTTTTCAGATCCGACACGCTGTATGGTCGTGCCGAGTGCACCAGGCAAACGCAGCTATACGGATGTAAAGATTACAGACATGCTTTATGCATGCGCCAGGCTGGCAGCTTCCGGTGAAAACCTTGATGAGCAGATTCAGCAGATTAAGGAACGTTACGAGGAAATCGCCCGAGAGCTGGAAGTTGATTTTTCCTTTGATGAGCCTTTTGAGACGATCAGAAAGAATATCCAGCTGGGTATCGGGGAGGCTTATGCGGCCAGCCGTGGAGAGTACCTGAATGGTATGCTGCTTGCTGCATATCTCGGATGGACCTTTATAGATGCCAGTGAGGTCATCTTCTTCCAGGAAGACGGAAGACTGGATGCAGAGAAAACACAGAAAATCCTTTCAGAACGGCTGAAAGGACTGAGCAATGCCGTCATTCCCGGTTTTTACGGAAGCGACGCAACAGGTGCGATCCGTACGTTTTCCCGCGGCGGCAGCGATATTACAGGTGCTCTGGTGGCCCGGGCAGTGAATGCTGATGTGTATGAGAACTGGACGGATGTTTCCGGCTGTATGATGGCGGATCCTCGTATTGTTCGTAATCCCGAAGTCATCCGCAGCGTTACTTACAGAGAGCTCCGTGAACTTTCTTATATGGGTGCCAGCGTCCTGCATGAGGATGCACTGTTCCCGGTTCGCATTGCCGGAATCCCCACCAACATTCGCAATACCAACAATCCGGATGAACCGGGCACATTTATCTGTTACGAAGCAGAGGATGACGAAAGTAAATACCCGATTACCGGTATTGCCGGACACAAGGATTTTGCCATCATCAGTGTGGAAAAGACGATGATGAACTCGGAGCTTGGATTCGGCCGACGTGTCCTTCAGGCTTTGGAAGAACAGGGGATTTCTTTTGAACACATGCCCAGCGGTATTGATACCATGAGCGTCGTGGTACATGAAAACAGTCTGGTCGGCAAGAAGGAAAAGCTGGTTGCCCGCATTCATGAACTCTGCCAGCCGGACTCCGTTGAGATTCATTCCGGTCTTGCCCTGATTGCAACGGTAGGCCGCGGAATGGTCCGTTCCAAGGGCATTTCTGCCTGTCTTTTCAATGCACTTGCCAAAGCAGGGATTAATGTCCGTCTGATTGATCAGGGATCCAGTGAGCTCAACATCATTGTCGGCGTCGATAATCTGGATTTTGAAAACGCCGTACGCGCCATTTATCGCGCATTTGTCGTAAAGGAAAAACTCTGGTAAAAAATAAGCCTTCTGTCTGGAAGGCTTTCTTTTCTTTTCAGGAAACTGTTTCCGTCAGCCTCTTGTCAGCAGGGGCAGTTTGTTATAGAGTATAGATACAGTTCAGAATTTGGAAGCATTCGGAAAGGAATGAGGGAAAGGTGAACAGAATTCAGGAAAAGCTGTACGGCGCACTGCTTCTGGCGCTGTGCATGATTCCCGTGTCGGTTCTGGCCAGTCCAGGTGGAACAGATGCCAATGGAGGACATTATGAGCATTCCACTGGACTGTATCATTATCATCATGGCTATCCGGCTCATCAGCATGAAAACGGAATCTGTCCATATACAAACAAAAAATGGGAACTGAAGATTCCGGAACGCCCGCCAACACTCATCGAATGGGAAAAACAGAAACACTCCAGTGACGATGTAGCGGCAATAGACAATGAAACACCTGATAATGATGACTGGAAGAAGACAGAAACCTCTGCAGAACCCGCGGCATCCCATACATCCGGAGCCGCGTCCGCCGCACTTCCTGTGGCCGCTGCAGCCGGCAGTGCAGCCGTTCTGGGAGGAGCCTATGCTGCATTCCGGGGAAAACGGAAAAAGAAAGGGGAGAGCGTGCCGGAGGTGACGTCCGAGAGAGAAACGTCTGCTGTGTCTGAGCCTGAAGATTCTTCGCCGGAGGCGGTAATTCCTGAGGGAACTGTCATTGGAGATGACGGACTTCCGTGGGAACAGGCGGCATATGAACGCGAACAGGCAAAGAAGCAAAAACAGACCGGGTCCACCGAAGTGCCTACCAATTTTGCAGAACCCAGATGGGGAAAGCTATACAGTTTCTGTCTGGATGCAGATGGCGAGGAAATTCACACCATGGACTGCGAACTGGCTTTCATTCAGGTGAATGCCGCAGATCGGAATTGTCCGAAAAAGGACTGTCCAAAGTGCCATCCTGTACGGCCGGATCTTTCCTGGTTTGAAGAATATCAAAAGAGAAAAGCGGCGTGGAATGCGGCACATTCGTCCGGCAGATCCGAGTGATTCTTTCGGTCTTTTCTGCAGGACACTCTCTACAACCGTTTGTCAAGATTGCACAACTGAACAGAAATTGTCTCGAAAGAGCTGAAAACCAGACTTCTGTTCGTAAAGGAGGGAAAACACAATGAAACGAATTGGACTCATCTTTCTGGTTCTTCTCTGTCTGGCAGGAACGGTTTCTGCTGAGAAAGCCCGTTTTATCAACGGGGATTCACGGTATCATGTTCAACATCTTCAGAAACACGTAGGGCTCATCGACTGCCGCATTTCTGCCAATTATCTGAAAGTCAGAACATCACCTAATGGGGCCAACGTACTTGGACATGTTGAACAGGCAGATACCATTGAACTGATTGAGCTCAGTGGCAACTGGGCGCAGATCCGCGTGACTTATTCCGCGCCTACCAGCCCGGATTCCTGGGTAGGTCTGCAGGGCTGGGTAGATGCAGATTACGTGGAATGTCCCTGCAATTCCAACAACTACTGGGATGACGTCTTCTCCGGCTCATATCCGGAAGGAATCATCGATTCTTCCGGCGTCAACGTCCGCGAGCTGCCGGGAACAAATAAACGTTCACTGTTCACGATCAACAGGGGAACGGAGGTTGTCATCCTCGGCGGATACAAGGCAACGGACGGTCTCTGGTTCTATCGTATTCTCACAAACGGGCGTACCGGCTTTGTCCGTCAGGATCTGGTTTCCTATACGGGAACCAGTACTGTACCCTATGCCGACGAGGGAATTCCCAGCCATGGCGGTATTGGTGCCAATCCCGGGATGCCTACCTATGTTCCCAGCGGCGCTGTTATGGGCGAGTTGCTCCATGACAGTACAAATGTGCGTCAAAGCGCCGGCGGAACGGTCAGCGGACGCCTGCGGCGTGGAACTGTGGTCGCCATTCTCAGTGATACACGGGACCGTGAGGGCGTGCTTTGGTATTATGTCAGCTATGGCAATGACCAGCGCGGATATATTCGGTCAGACCTGATCAGTATCTCCTCATCAACCGGCACTGCACCCTATTCTCAGAGTACCTGGGGAAATACTTATTATGCTCCGACCAGTACGCCGGTTCCATATACCTATAACAATCCGACCCCGGTTCCGTATTACCGGTACAGCGCGACGTCGGTTCCTACGGCAACACCAGCCCCTACCGCAACGCCGGTGCCCACAGCCGTTCCCACATATGGAAACAGTACAGACTACACAGCGATTTACAGATCTTACATTCGCAGTGCATGGTCCGGTGGAACCGGTGTGGACCAGATGCTTATGCGGGACATTGACGGTGACGGAGTGCCGGAACTGTTTCTGTGGGCAAATGCCGGTGCACGCGGTGCAGCATTTGTATACACCTATCAGAACGGATATGTCATTCCGCTGAACCTGGAGTATAAGACCGGACAACCGACCAACGTGGGTGGAATTGATAAAGATACCAACAGCATTGGCGGCGGTGGAGATGTTTATTTCCCGTCCTATGGAATTGGAATTCTGGCAGGCGGAGCCGATTCTGCATCGGATTCCAGCTACACCTATTATCTGAAGAGCGGCTATGCCATGATTCCAATCCGGACACTGACAGTCAGCCGTCAGGAGTCATTGACGGTGTACACGATGGATGGAAGGCCTGTATCAGAGGATGTAGTAAAGCAGTTCCTGACATCTTTTACAAATGCACTGACTATCATCGAGTGAACAATCCGGGTCCGATCCGGTCTGTAAGACCAATTATCCGGCCGAAATCAGCGAATTTGTTCGGTTTTTTTTGGAAAAATCAAAAAAAAGCTGTATACAAAGGCCGGGTTTCAAGTTATAATAGCCGGGATGTTCGGATGCTTGTCTAATCTGAACATAGGACCAAATTAAAAGAGAGGAATATAAGACACATGAAGGGGAACATTCTTGTCGGACAGTCCGGTGGACCTACCGCAGTCATCAACTCAAGCCTGGCAGGTGTATTCAAGACTGCTATGGAACGCGGATACAATCAGGTTTATGGCATGCGTTACGGCATCCAGGGATTCCTGGATGAGCAGTACATCTGCCTGTCCGATTATATTAAGAACGAGATGGATCTGGAACTGCTGAAGCGGACACCTTCCGCTTTCCTCGGCACCTGCCGTTATAAGCTTCCGGAAATTCACGAGGATCGTGCAATTTATGAGCGTATTTTCGAACTTCTGGACAAGCTGGATATCGAAGTATTCGTTTACATCGGCGGCAACGATTCCATGGATACCATTCGCAAGCTTTTTGACTATTCTCTTCTGACCGGTGCCCGCCAGAAGTTTGTCGGATGCCCGAAGACGATTGATAACGATCTGGCCATTACCGATCATACTCCTGGTTTCGGCAGTGCGGCCAAGTATATCGCCACATCTACCAAGGAAGTTATCTATGACGCTAACGGTTTCTCCTACAAGAAGAAGAACGTTACGATCATTGAGATTATGGGACGAAATGCCGGCTGGCTCACCGGTGCTTCTGCACTTTGCAAAGGTGAGGACTGTGATGGACCGGATCTCATCTATCTGCCGGAGGTCGCATTCGATCCTGCTACTTTCATTGAAAAGCTTCGTGGAATTCTTGAAGTCAAGGATACAGTGGTTGCTGTTGTTTCTGAGGGAATCCGTACAGCCGAGGGTAAATACATCTGTGAGTTTACCTCCGGTTCTGAAACGAAGGACGCTTTCGGCCATATCCAGATGACCGGTACTGCTGCTTATCTGGCAGATATTGTTCATAAGGAACTTGGCTGCAAAGCCCGTGCTGTTGAACTCTCCACGCTTCAGCGTGCAGCTGCCCATCTGGCCAGCAAGATTGACGTTGATGAGGCCTTTAACGTCGGCGGTGCAACCGTCAAGGCGGCTGATGAAGGTTCTTCCGGCGTCATGGTGGTTATCGATCGTGTTTCGGATGATCCGTATCAGAGTGCTACCGGTGTGTATGATGTACACCGCATTGCGAATGGTGAGAAGCTTGTTCCGAGAAAGTGGATCAATGAAGACGGCGACTATGTAACCGAAGAGTTCCTCGATTATGTACGTCCTCTGATTCAGGGCCAGTATAACCCCATGATGGTAGACGGTCTCCCGCGCCATCTGAACATGCATCTCAAGAATTATGACTGGGCAAGAACCCCCATTCATTGAGAAAAACATATAGATTATTGGGAGTTTCATTGTCCCTGTGATAATGAAACTCTCGTTTTCTAATTCGAAGCATTCCTGAACACAAAAACGGACTGTCCGAAAGGACAGTCCGTAAGCCCTGGAGGATTCCTAAGACTCAGATCATCTGCTCCCAGCGGCGGTATTCGGTCAGATACATGGTCAGAAAACAAGCTGTACCTCCCAGAAAATTGGAGACGGGTTCTGCCAGAAAGACACCTTCCGATCCGAACCCGAGAACGGGAAGCAGGAGGGTCAGCGGAACGACGATAATGACCTTTCGAAGGAGAGAGAAAAACACAGCCTGACGTGTTCGGCCGAGAGATTTGAACACGGTCTGTCCGCAGTACTGGAAAGCCTGAAAGATAAAGGCAAAGAAGTACAGTTTGAGAACACCGGCAGCAGGATCAATCAGATTCGGATCTCCGGTAAAAATGCTGATAAAGCTTTCGGGAAAGAGAAGAATCAGAAGCCAGACAATTCCGGTGTAGGTAACAGCCCACAGGGTAAAGAGACGGACCGTTTTTCGCATTTACGCGGACCGGCGCGCACCGTAATTATACGAAAGAACCGGTGATGCCCCCTCAGAGATGGAATGAACAGGAACATCGAGAAGAGAACGGACCGAGGCAATGATCGTATAGACTGAGATGTAAAGATCACCGCCGTACCGGGCAAGCATTGCATTGCAGACAAGTGTCACCAGGCTGTTGGTGAACTGCATGATGAAGCTGGTGATACCGATTGCTACGATGTCTGTTACGTTTTTACGGGCAAGCCGGGCAGGCGATATAAATTTCAGGTGCAGTTCACAGGAAGACCGTTTCAGGAAACAGAAGACAAATACGGCCGAGAGAAACTGAGATATGACAGTTGCCAGTGCAGCGCCGCGAATTCCCATCCCGAAAAAGAAAATCAACACAGGGTCAAGAATCAGATTGGTCAGTGCCCCGATAAAGATGCCAAGCATACCGGCACTGGCATATCCCTGCGCATTGATGAAGGGAGTCATGCCGGCAGCTATCATAGTAGCCGGCGTTCCGATCAGGTAAACCGTGAGATACAGGGAAGCGTGTGGAAGCAGTTGTTTAGATGCCCCGAACAAACGCAGGACAGGAGCACCGAACAATTCAAAAAACGTCATGAGACAGATCGAAGAGCAGAGAATCAGTGTAAACGAGGTATTCATGATTGTCTCTGCCTGATCCCTGTTCTGACGGCCGCGTGCTATGGCACACAGTGGAGCACCGCCTACACCGAAAAGATTGGTAAATGCTGTAATGATCATGATGATCGGAAAACACAGACCGATACCACCAAGCCCCAGGGTTCCCTCACCGGGGATCCGACCAATGTAGATGCGGTCAACAATACTGTAAAGCAGGTTGAGCAGCTGTGCAACCAGCATGGGAAGTGCAGAAGCGGCAACGTTGTGAGCAGTTCGTGTGCTGGAAAAATCGATCTGTTTCATTGAAACAACCTCCCTGTCAGTGAATCAGTATAACACAATCATCGGATTTGTCCAGTATTAGTCAGTCCGCAGCGGATCAGGAAAATAATTAGAATCGGATGTCCATGATCGGTCCGGCGGTCAGAAAATAATGAGGACATCCGGAGAGGAAGAGAGAAATGAGTGCAGCAACAGAAGTTCGCAGGCGCATAGATGCGTACCTGGATGAAATTGATCAGATAATTGCACAGTCTAAACCGGGACAGGGTCTTTTTGGGTTTGGAACCAGCCCTAAAAATGATCCTTGCAATGAGCGTTTTCTCACGGGCATGCAGTCCTGGTTTGAACAGTTTGCTCTGACCGCACCTTTATCGGATGAAACTGAGGAAGTGATGGAAGTCGTCTTTACCGCTCAGGAGGAACGGCGGCAGGACTTTGTGTTTTTTATGCTGAGTGCAATCCACGGCATGACCATCCCGCTGATTGATTGTCTGTCTCCCGATGCAGCAGAGCGGCTGGCAGCGGCATACGAAAGGAGAATTCCACGGACTCAACGTATGCCTGTTCAGCTAAAGCTTCTCGATGACCTCTACAGAAGAGCCGGGAAACAGCCAAAGAAACGCGGCTTTTTCGGTCGCAGATAAACCGGAATACAGAAGAAAAATCTGTCACCGGTTATCACACTGTTGAAAGAATTTAACCGATCCAACACAGTACTGGATCGTCTGTTTACATACAAATAAGACCCCGTCTCTGAGCAGGCAGATATGTCTCAGAACAGCATTCTCCCAGGGAGAAAGGAGCTCATTTCTTGAACAACTCCAGAATGTTTTCAACACCATTTTCCAAAGAATACTGGCGCCAGGCACTGGCAGATTTTAAAACACTGCGAATCCTTGTCTTTGCCGCTCTGATGATTGCTTTGCGTATAGCGCTTAAGCCCATCGGTATTCCAATTGCCGCCGATCTTCGAATCAATGTTGCTTTTTTTGTCAATGCATATGGTGCCATGGTTTTTGGACCGGTTGTAGCTATATTTGCGGCTGCCATTACAGATGTATTGGGTTTCCTTGTATATCCTAATGGTGTCTATTTTTTCCCGTTTATACTGACGGAAATCGCCGGATCTCTGATTTTTGCTCTGTTTCTGTACCGGACGGAGATCAGCACCACCCGAATTATTCTCTGCCGTTTCTGTATTGACCTGTTTGTCAATGTAGTCCTGACTACACCAATCATGGCAATGTATTATACAATGGTCATGGGACGAAGCTATGCACTGTTTGACCTGCTTCGGATTATTAAGAATCTGGCCATGTTCCCGGTGGAATCTCTGCTTCTCATCATCTTCTTCCGTCTGGTTATCCCTCCGACACATAAAATCGGTTACTGTCTGAGTGGAACGGATAAGCTCCGCTTTACAAAAAAGGCAGGTATCATCATAGGGCTTCTCCTTCTTGTGAGCATCGGCCTGACAGTCTTCTATTCCGTTTATACGTACAACACGACTTCTTTCAGTGCGTCCTACACACAGGAGGAGAGACTCAGCCGGAATACGGAAATGACAGAATGGGTAAGGGACGAACTGGGAGACGGGGATGATCTTGTTGTAATCATTGAAAGTGCCATGTCAAAAGTAGGCACGAAAGAGATGACATATGAACTGGCCGTGTACCGTCTGAACCGGGAGATTCTGGCAGATGAAACTGACCTGACGGAGAAAACAGTCCGCGGTTATTCAAAATCGAAAGCAGCAAAAGAACCTGCTCTGACACGAATAGGAAATGCTACTGCTCTGACAAACAAGAAAAGCGGAGAGCATCTAACCCTCTCTGTCCATCTGGACGGAAAATAACCGTCGCACAGTAACCGAAGAGCAGTCAATGTCGGGAATGATTTCCCGAAAAGGAGATAAAATGATTCAGGATATTGCGCCGCATGTCTTTCATAATGAGTTTCACCCCGATGCAAAACCAAAAGAAGATGACCGGCTGGTTCTGTACAGGGACGGAGCCTTTGCGCTTCATATAACGGAAGATCGGCAGAAGATGGATTTCCCGCGGATTTCCATGTTTCCAGAGTGTCTTGAAGCAGCCATCTATCTGTTTGAAATGGATGGTCATGCATGGTTTGCTCCTGCTGAACTGCCGGAAGAATTGAATACAGCCTCCCTCACAAAGGGATTTGAATGGGTACCGTTTGCCGGGATGAGACGCAGTGGAATCGG
>CACXHF010000445.1 GCA_902767305.1 uncultured Eubacteriales bacterium | reverse complement strand
ATTTTTTCTTTTTCTTTCCAGCCAATTTTCGTCTCCCGATTACATTCCACTGGGAATCTCAAACCGAATGCCTGCTGCGTCCGTAAGAATTTTGAATACATCCCCCAGCGTTTTCTGCATCTGAAGTTCTGCCATCAGGTAAGCCTGCACATCGCTGTTCATATACAGCAGAGCGGCCAGCTTCTGGTATCTCTGCATTTCCTCACTGGGCATCTGTCCGGCTCCGCTGGCCATGGTCATCTGAAGACGCATTTGCAGACGCTTGTATTCATCCAGCAGAACACGGTTGGTATCATCACTGTATGCCTTTTCTCTCAGTTCTCTGAGTCGAACACACTCATCACTCTTGCGAAACTCCTCTGCAAGGCGGTTGGCTGTATCATAAATGTTCATTCAATGTCCTTTCTTATCTGGATCAGGCTTCCATAATAATGGGCAGAATCATTGGATTCCGTTTCAGAAGATCATTCAGATAATTATGCAGTTCATCCTTGATTCCGTTTTTGATGGCCGTCCATTCGGCCTGCGTTATTTTATCATATCTGGAAAGAACATCCAATACCACATTTCGTGTACCTGTAATGAGTTCTTCATTCTCACGCACATAGACGAATCCTCTTGATATGAGTTCCGGCCCGGAAATGATCTTTCCTGTCTCCTGGCTGACGCCGACTACCACAATGATCAGGCCGTCCTGTGACAGATGCTTCCGGTCACGGAGAACCACTGAACCGACATCGCCGACACCCAGACCGTCTACCATAATGGAACCTGTCGGTATGGGACCGATAATGTTGGCTTCATTCCAGTCCAGTTCCAGAGCCTGTCCAAGTTCCAGAATGATTGCACGATCCTCCGGAACATGCATTTCACGTGCCAGTGAAACATGCTGCTTGAGCATCCTGTATTCTCCATGTACCGGAATGAAATAGCGGGGGTTCGTCAGCGCGAGAATAAGCTTCAGTTCCTCCTGACAGGCATGTCCGGAAACATGGACATCCGCAATTCGGTTATAGATGACATTCGCTCCGCATTTGTAGAGTCGGTCCACAATACGGGAGACCATGATTTCATTGCCCGGAATCGGGGTCGCAGAAATAACCACCGTATCCCCTTCGTGTATCTGAAGGCGCCGATGATCGCTGTTCGCCATCCGGGTCAGTCCGCTCATGGGTTCACCCTGACTGCCGGTAGTCATGATAACGGTCTCATGATCATCATAACAGTCAAGATCAGGAATCTCGCAGTAGACGTCAGGCGGTATACGAAGTTCGCCAATTTCTCTGGCGAGGTTGGTAACATTGATCATGCTGCGTCCAACAAAACAGATTTTGCGTTTGAATTCAATACAATAGTTGACAATATGTTGAATTCGATGAAGGTTGGAGGCAAACATGGCGATGATAATACGTCCTTTGGCTTCCTTGAAAAAATTCCGGAACGTTTCCGCAATTTTCCGTTCACTCATGGTATAGCCTGGTTTTTCCACATTGGTGGAATCCGCAAGCAGTGCCAGAACGCCTCTGCTGCCCCATGCAGCCAGTGTCTGCAGATCTGTCATCTCTGCATGAATGGGGGTAAAGTCAATTTTGAAATCACCTGTAAAAATGACCGTTCCTGCAGGACAGGTTACGGCCAGTGCGCAGGCCCCATTAATGGAATGCGTCACCTGGATGAACTGTGTGGAAAATGCACCTGTCTCCACAGTTTCCCTTGGCTTGACAACCTGAATATGGGCGCTGTCGATTCCGTTATCCTCAAGTTTTCCTTTGATCAGCGCACAGGTAAGTTTTGTTCCATAGATCGGTGCTGGAACATGGGGATAGACATAAGGAATCGCCCCAATATGGTCCTCATGTCCATGGGTAATCAGATAAGCTTTTACCCTGTCCCGGTTTCGTTCAAGGTAAGTCACATCCGGAATAACCAGATCGATGCCCAGCATGTCCTGTCTTGGAAATATTGAACCGCAGTCGACCACGATAATGTCGTTTTCGTATTCGAGAGCTGTAATGTTCTTTCCAATTTCTCCCAGACCACCGAGCGGAATAATGCGTAATTTCTGCATGATGCCCTCCCTTCTCTTATATTTGGCTGTCCATAAGTCGTGCGACAGCCGCATGATGACAAACGTGCATAATTATCATCATTGTATAAACAATTTGTGTTTATGTCAACCTGTTGACAAAACGTTTTGAAATTTTGCGGGGGGAAACAGGCAAAAACAGGCTGTTTCTGTTTCAT
This sequence comes from uncultured Eubacteriales bacterium, assembly GCA_902767305.1. Classification (GTDB taxonomy): domain Bacteria; phylum Bacillota; class Clostridia; order Christensenellales; family Aristaeellaceae; genus Ventricola. Next base: position 1,348 of record CACXHF010000445.1, on the reverse strand, counting down.
AAGAATGGCAAAACGAAAGGAACGTCCTCCAGCACCAGATGCTGGAAAACGTTCCTTATTTGCCGACATAAACGAGCACATGGTGAGTGCCATGTATATGTTACGTATTTCCCATTTCCTTTGAAAGGGTATTCGGAATGCTGTCCCGGACAATTTCAACTCACACAGTATTCAGTATACAGCATTCTTCTGATGATGAAATTGCGAGTGCATCGGGATGCACATGTCTTTTTTATTCAGATGCAAAGTGTCAGAAACTGAAACAGAGCATCTGACTGCACCAACGATGAGCAGTTGAGCAAACTCGGTCAACATCCGGCATTCAGTCATACCTGCGATATCCTGCTGGATATTCAATATATTCCAGAATTTTTTCAGAAAGAAAAGGCTTGAAGTCGGGTTCTGGGGGACCGTCTATCTTTCCAGAATTTCCTCCTTCACAGATGAGAATTTCATACTGCCCTACCCAACTGTAAGTTTCCAGAAGAGCCAGTAATTTTTCTGCTTTCTCCTCCGAAGCCGTCTCATAAAGAGTTTCTCCATTATCCTTGTCTAACCTGATCACTAAGTATGTCATAGAATTCTCATGATTATCACATGTAAATTGTTCAGTTATAACGCTGTGTTACATGCAACAGACTCGCCCAGTTTGCGGATATCTGCATTATGAGAGAGTCTGTTGATGTATGTTGGTCTCATGTAATCTGTGGCAATCAATGAAAAATCGTCTCAAGCCAAGTCAGAGCTGACATCTTTCCCATCAATTGTCTCAGTTGTTCAGTAGCATCTGTTCCCGGCTGGAAACATCCCTGATACAGGATTCAAGCGACTTTTTCCGGAGAACTACAGAACAGATTTCAGCATGGCATCTACATTTGCCTCAGCGGTAACTCCGACGGACATATTCACTTTTTTGCCGTCCTTGAACAGGAGAAGAGACGGGATGCTCATGATGCCGTAGCGCTGGGCAAGATCTGGATTCTCATCCACATCAACCTTGCCAACAATAACCTTGCCTTCGTATTTTTCAGCAATCTTCTCGATGACCGGTGCCATAATCCGACACGGGCCGCACCAGGTTGCCCAGAAATCCACCAATACAGGAAGATTTCCTGCCAGAGCCTGATCAAAACTCTGCGTATTCATTTGCTGTGCCATAATAAAGTTCCTCCTTCTGCAGACATGCGCGGTAGCCTGAGCCCAGTCCTCTGTCTGCATCTGACATGCCGCCTAGAAGCGGACCGCTCTTTTTGTTTATGGGTGTTCGATGGAAACAATCTTTGGTTCCCAACGTCCTTTTGCAAAATGCGGGTCAATGACACGCATGAAAAGGTAAGCAAGTACTGTT
>CACXHF010000444.1 GCA_902767305.1 uncultured Eubacteriales bacterium | reverse complement strand
CCGCTGCAAATGCGAAAGATTCAAGGCAGGTCGCTGCTCCGGTGCAGCCTGAAGAGTCCATGGTGATCAGGCTGATACTGTCCGGTTTTTCGCCGAGCCTGGCAAGTCGTTCTGTATAATCCGCCAGAACCATTTCCGCAGCACTCTGCGCGTCCCTGCCGTACCGCATATACTCAACCGCCGCATAAGACAGGCAGCCCCTCATGATTTCCTCACCCAGGCCTGTTGCTGCCGCTGCACCGTAATCTGCGTCACAGTAGAATCCGGATCCCACAATCGGTGTATCTCCTACACGTCCGGGTTCCTTCATGAATAATCCGGATGTGGATGTTCCAACAATCATTCTTCCATAGTTGTCCCGGGCGATAACGCAGACTGTATCATGTCCTTCAGAGATCGATTCCATCGCATTTATCCATCGTTTTCTTGCTTCCTCTGTGCGCATCTCCTGCATCGGTATTCCTGCCGAAACAGCAAACCGTTCAGCCCCTTTTCCACACAATAGCCAGTTCTTCTTTCTGCCGCAAAGTGCTCTGGCCGCCCGCACCGGACTGCTAATATTCCGAACTGCAATGACTGCTCCGCATCTGAGCATATTTCCATCCATCCAACCAGCATCGAGGTATACCTCTCCATCCTTGGCCGGAAGACCACCTCTGCCCACAGAAGTGAAAGAAGGATTCTGCTCTACCTCACTCACCGCATATTCAACCGCATTCCCTGCTGATTCCCCTGCTCGAAGCTTATCAAATGCTGTTCTGACAGACTCATAACACATCCGCCATGTCCCGATGATCGCTGCCATTTTCTTTTTTCCTCCGTGTTATACAGATTTACCTCTACCGTCGAGAGCAATCCGGCAACAGATCAGTAATACAATGCATCCAGAATCCGATACCGATCCTCTTCCATCTGTCCATTATAGTGAATACAGGTATTCTTCATTCTTTCGTCTTTTGTCAGGAAATGACGGGCAAAATGGATCATACACCCGGTGCCTCTGACACTTCCAGTGCATTTTCAAGGCAGATAGAATCTGCTGGAAGAATACAATCTTTTTCCGGGTAAATGTCTGCATGTTCCGAATTGTTCCAAGACCTTACAATGCCGTCAACGTCTGCACTCGTCATTACCAGGTTAACACCAGCATCGATGCACCTCTCAAGTACAGAATGCCAGCCTCTGCATACATCAATCGCCCGGCTAAATACCGTCTCACGATCATAAGATATTTCGACTAGCGTTCGGATTCTTTCCTCTTTGGCAGCTCCATCCGCATTCAGAAAGTCAAACACCAACCCGTCTACATCCAGTTTCACAAACAGTTCTGCATCCCGGCAGATATGAAACTCCGCTTCTATGCAATGAAATCCGCCTGTTTTCGGTCGCAACATTACCATCACAGGAATGGAAACTGCTTCCTTAGCTTCCATCTCCTGGATGGCAGACAGTGTCAATCCGCTCAATTCAAGTACCTGATTTGATTCAATCCTGTCACAATCACCCATTTTTTCCAGAAGCAGTCATCCATCGTTGCACAGCAAACCTTAATCCCAATTTATCTCATTGTTTTTTCTTCGCGCAAGCCTATTCGCCGCCTCATTCAGAATGTGAATCTCCTGTTCATATCCGGAAAGCTCATTAGGTGTTTCTAGGATGAACGGAAGTCCCTGAAGTCGTGGATGTGTAAACAATGCCGTCAGTGTCTTCAGTCCGATTTTTCCCTCTCCGATTTTCTCGTGCCGGTCTTTATGCGATCCACAGATATTTTTGCTGTCGTTGAGATGAATTGCACGAAGGCGCTCAAATCCGATCTGCCGATCAAATTCATCCAGCACCTCTTCCAGATGATTCACTATGTCGTATCCAGCATCAAATACATGACAGGTATCTAGACAGACTCCAAAGAACTCCGGCCTTTCCACGCCATCTAAAACCTGACGTAGTTCTTCAAATCGTGCCCCTATTTCGCTGCCCTTGCCCGCCATCGTTTCAAGAAGAAGAATCGTTCCCGATGTTCCAGACATTATACGATTCAATGACTCAGTAATATCCCGAATTCCAACCTCAATTCCCTTCCGCATATGGCAGCCGGGATGGATATTGTAGTAATTTCCAGGAATTGTATCCAACAGTTTCAGATCTTCTTCCATCGTCCGTTCGGCATAAGCCCGGATTTCCGGACGGTCCGAACACAGATTCAGCGTATACGGGGCATGTGCTACAATTGGAGCAAACTGGTTACGCTCAAGAAAATCTCTCAAAGTCTTAAGATCTGCTGCATCCGGTTTTTTAAAACCTCTGCCCCGAGGATTGCGGGTAAAAAAAGCAAAAGTATTTGCTCCGATTCCAGCAGCTGTCTCACCCATCCGTGCATAACCTCCCGATATTGACAGATGACAGCCAATTGCTCTGATGCGATTTTTCAAATTTTCTCTCCTCTCCCGTTCTACCAGTTCTCAGAGCATTTCGGGCTTCCACTTGTTCAAATCAAATACGATTCGCTGATCAAGAGGCAGTAACATCTCTACCGGACGAATTTGGGGATAATCTGCCAGATCCGGATATGGCCGATCTGTATAAATCGCATCTTTTCTGATTCCATCCAGAAATGCTTCAAGAACTTCCCTTCCGAACAACCCTTTTCGGTGTGAACACATCGTCTGGTCAAAAGGAAGCTTCATGATATTCTGCATATTTGCTTTATAAACATGCAGTGGACAAGCTTCTGGGAAAAACAGCCATGTCTCCGGATTCCAGTTATCTCCTGTAATCAAAATGCGCTCCTCTTCTAACAGAAACATTGCAGACCCCGGAGTATGTCCCGGAACATGTAGTATTCGTACATGAATGCCTCCCAGATCAATCGTTTTTTCTTTCAGTATCTGCCAGTCCGGCATCTGGTGAGTTAGATAATCCGGAAGGCTTGGACAGATACCCGAATCCCGCAGTATCTTTCTGCGTCGTTTTTCATCTGTATATCGTTCTGCAAACTGCAGTTCTTCTGGAAACAGTGAGGCTTTTCCCATCTGCATTGCCCCCAGTGCATGATCATGATGAACATGTGTCAAAACCACGTCAAAAGGAACCTTGCATACTGCATCCACTGCCGGTAGAACTGCTTCAAGGCCATACCCCGTATCAATCAGAATCGCCCGTTTCGTACCTTTAATCAGAGTAAGATTCACACCAAGCTGATCCGTCATCTCAATGACATGTTCAGTCAGTACTGTTGTTTCCATAGTCGTCCCCCAATCTGCAGAAAACATCAGTTCTCTGTTGTTTATATCAGCTTTACCCCACCGAGATATCTATTTCAGAAAATTTCCTTTCAAAAGGCCCCGGAATCGGCATCTCACTTCTTTCCTCATGAAAGAAATCTTTATTCAAACAGATTGGTGTTCCATCCGGATTTTCAAAAGCCTGTTCTGGTTCAAAAGCCCGTCCCAATCTTGCCGTATCCACCAGGGTGCAGTACATCTGAGGCAGATGTTCATATAAATCCGTCACCAATCGGATTCCCGATTTTGTCATAGTTACCTCAAGACGAACCGGATCGTCAGACACAGTTGCATTCTTTTCCAGTGTACAGGCTCTGGCACCGCCCAGATAAGCATTTCCCTCCGACCACACCGGCAGTGGAATATAGTAACGGTCACTTGGTTCAGATCCCATTCCAACATAACCATCGAATTCTTTCAGCCAGTTCGTCTCATCCTGAAAACCATCATAAGGAAAAGTCCCGGTTTCAATATTATATGTATCCCAGGTTCTGTCCCGTTCTGAATTCTGTACTTCAAGTAGTTTCGGACGGATCGGCATTTGCACAAAGATATTGTTATAAAACCGCATGTCCCCATGCAGAATGCTCATAAAGCCTGCGATCCCTGTCTGATGTGGAACATGATACGGAGTATACCGCGCAGATTTCAAGGTTTTGGCTCCGTTTTCGACCCCTGTTCCAACACAAGTAATGGATCCCGCAATCAGATTATGTACGATGGCCATACCCTGAGTAGGCAACTTCAAAGCGCGGTCAGAAAGCAGAAGATTGTGATCAATGAGTGTCGGTCCATGACTGACCTCTACAAAAATATCTTCTCCTAAAGCCTGGATAGCCGCATCATTCATCAGGTGATCAAAAGGAAGCGAGTTGTCATGAAAAACATTTCCCGTTACACGAGTACCCTGCGCCTGCCAATCAAGCCAGAGACCTCTTGTACAGTGATGAAAATGATTCCCTTCGATCACCACATCAATAGCGGCATGCATCTTGATTCCGCCAATCTCTGCTCCGGCCAGATTTTGTTTGTTGTTGATATGGTGAATGTGATTATGTTCAATTCGGGAGAAAACACCACCAAGATGCCCCACTATACCTGTCTGTCCGCAATCATGTATTTCACAGTTACGGATCACATGAGAACCAATTGTATCTTTGGTCCATCCATCCAGTTGTGCCTGACAGATTGCATCCCGCTCAGTCTGTGTTCCGTCCTTCAGCTTCCAATGAAGCCATTTGTTATCATTTTCAGGCTGCAGGTATTTCCCCAATGAGATTCCCGAGCACTTAGACTGATAAATATTACAGTCTTCAATAATCCACCCTTTTGACCAGTGCGGCCCGACCATTCCCACCTGATATGCAGTCGGCGGAGCCCACTGTGTTGCTGCTCTGCAGATTTCAAAACCTGAAAGCGTAATATACCCGCATCCTTCTTCCAACGGATAAAAACAGAACGGACGGACATTGATTTCCACCCTTCCGGAGTTAGGATATTCCTCATGAAAGTTGGCAAAAATAACCGTTTCATCTTTGTCTGGATCCTGTTCGGTATACCAGGTATATACCGAAAATTCCGGATCCCAGGAAACCATCGATATCACCGGATTCAGGACACCGTCAAGACTGTCTGTCTCATACAGTGACTTATCTCCCAGATAAACCTCACCAGTGTGTGCCATAAAAGAGGCAATGAACCAGTCACCGCTGACCCTCGTTTTATATGGATTATAATCTCCGAACAAAGTGTTGGGGATTCGCACCTGCCATACACCAGGATGACCGCTTAAAGGGCTCCAATTTCTGACCGGCTCAGCACCGGTAATCTTTGCTCCCAGAGGATGCGAAGACCTGTACACAATCCGTTCCTCACGTGTTCCTCCTCGTATAGGATTCACATGTTCCCGGTATACACCCGGCAGGACGATTACCTCATCCCCTGGCATTGCTGAAAGTGCTGCTTCCTGAATAGTCTTAAATGGCGAATGCTCTGATCCGTTCCCGGATTCTGATGCAGACGCTGATACATAAATGATCATGAGTTCCTCCTCGTATGATGTCACTTGTCTCCGGTATCCGCCGACGGCTTTCTGTCTGAATCGCACCTGTTTTTTTTGAGACCAGCAAATCCTTATACAGAAGCTCAGTTGTATTTTACCTTGAATTATTCTCTCTGACAAGGCCGGCAGGGAAGGCTTGATACGCACAACAGCCCAGGTTCTTGCACAAACAATACAGATCGTGTACAATTTCAAATACAGCTGAGATCGCCTGAACAGCAAATATCTGAACTCCAACGGAGGATTGACAGAATAATAATGACAGAAGAATTACTGCGTTCTTTGTATCTGGACGCTCTGCGTATCAGCGAAGAAGAGCTATGCAAAGACATAATCATTTCAAAGAAAAAACTGAATAAATCTCTGGACAGGTCTGCATTATTTGAAATGTCCGTATACGCTTCACTTCTTAAAAAGAAGCTTGCTAAGAATTCGCTTTATCAGGCTGCTATCTCTGACAATCCATTTGACAGCCCGGTTCTTCTTTCGGATTTTGAAACCTTCCGGCCGCATATGCAGAACTACTTTTCAGACGGTGTACTGGATCTGTACAAATATCGGCATGACCAAATCCTTCAGAAAGTGTCTGAAGAGAAACGACAGTCAAAAGAGCTGCTCCTCACTCTCTCCATTCCGGATACCATTCTCTCGAATTTTGATAACTATATTCGGAACGCAGAAGAAAAAATATGTCAGTTTCTTAAAACGAATACGCTTTATGTCAATTATAGAAAGATAAAATGGCCTCGAACCGGCTCACCTCTTGATTCCCATAATACAGAACAGTTTTTTCTTCAACTGGAAAATCGCCGCTCCTTTCCCTCTTTTTTCCTTTACGTTGTTCAACAAAGGCATTTTTCCGACTATATTGCCCATCGTGTTTTCGACGCTTTTCCAATTCTGGAACACACTCCAAATATTCAAACGAACAATGGTACCCGACTTCTTTCTGAAATCAAAGATACTGCCAGTCTTATATCTCATGATTTCTACAGCCGGCTGATCATGCTCTTCCCTCGGGAACGCATCCTGGAACTGTTACGTCTGAATCCGAATTACAGAGTCATGATTGAAGCACAGGAAAAGGCCGAACAGAACAGACATCTGCTGCGCTCTGCCATGGTCGATTCCATTCCCGAACAATATAAAGACTTTTATCCAGCTGCGCGGATGATGCATCGCAGATTTATTCTGCACATCGGTTCCACCAACTCCGGAAAAACCTATGATGCTATCAATGCCCTGATGACTGCCGGAAGCGGTGTCTACCTGGCTCCTCTCCGTCTTCTGGCCTATGAGCAGTATGAGAAAATCAACCGGGCTGGCATTCCCTGCTCTCTTCTGACCGGAGAGGAGCAGGAACTGGTCGGATATGCTCGAATTCAATCCAGTACCATTGAAATGGCTGATCTGGATCGCTTCTATGATGTGGCTGTAATTGATGAAGCACAGATGATCGCCGATCCCGATCGGGGCGGTGCCTGGACAAGCTGCATCCTGGGTCTGTGTGCTAAGGAAATCCATGTCTGCGCCTCCCGAAATGCCGAAAAGCTTTTGAAGAAAATCATCGAAAGCTGCGGTGATTCTGTCACGGTCGTCCATCATAAACGCCAGACGCCCCTCATGTTCGAGTCCGCTCCAGTCCGTTTTCCCAAAGATGTACGTTCTGGAGATGCACTCATCGTCTTCTCCAAGCGGGATGTCCATGCGGTTTCTGCAGAACTTCAGAAACAAGGACGGAAATGCAGTATTATCTATGGTGCTCTTCCTTATGACGTCCGACATAAGCAGGCAGAACTCTTCGCGAAAGGGGAAAATGAAATTGTTGTAGCAACTGATGCCATCGGAATGGGAATGAATCTGCCTATTCAGCGTGTCGTTTTCCTCTATACCAGTAAATATGACGGAGTTGAACGTCGACCGCTCACCTCTTCTGAAATCAAACAGATTGGCGGCCGTGCTGGTCGTTTTGGTGTTTATCCAAAGGGATATGTGGCTACCAGCGAAAATCCCGGTTTTATCCAACACGGACTCACAGCTAAAGATCCCCCCATCGATCGTGCTACAATCAAATTCCCAGAGAGTCTGATTGATCTTAATGCACCCTTGGTAGATATTCTGGAACGCTGGGATGAAATAGACCCGCATACAGGATGGGACAAGGCCTCAACCGGAAGAATGCTGTTCCTTGCCAAGCGCATTCAGCATTATGGCGAGGATAATGCATTCTGTTATAATTTCATAACACTGCCATTTGACGAATCAGATTCAACCCTTCTAGCCATCTGGGATAACATGGTTTACTGTGAACACAAAGGTACTCACTTTGATGTACAGAACAGTCTTCCGATCATCCCCGAACCAGCTCTATGCCGTACAAAGGATCTGGATAATCTTGAATTCAGTTATCGTCTCTGTGATCTTTTTTACAATTATGTACGGCATTTTATACCGGAGGATGCTGCGCTGTTCGGCACTCTCAATCAGAGCAAATACAACATTTCTTCCTGCATTATGCATATTCTTTCAACACAGAAGCTTTCCGGGCGTCGCTGTCAGATCTGTAACTGTCCGCTTCCCTGGAATTCTCCATATAAAACTTGTTTCAGTTGTTATAGAAGACAGTTCTTTTTCGATTCCCCGGAACGGTAACCGGGGAATCTTCTTATTTCCATAAAAAAAGAAGTCCCACAAATGTGGAACTTCCTCAGCGGAGAGTTAGGGATTTGAACCCTAGGTGCGCTATCAACGCACACACGATTTCCAGTCGTGCGCCTTAGACCACTCAGCCAACTCT
>CACXHF010000443.1 GCA_902767305.1 uncultured Eubacteriales bacterium | reverse complement strand
TGAAAAAAACGGGGAGACTAATCATGGAGGAGCCATTGCAGCGTATCAAAACCAAGAACTGAATCTGACGAACGTTATGTTCACTGAAAATACAACCTCCGGATCGTCAGGCGAAGGAAAAGGCGGAGCAGTGTATGCGCGGGGCGGCACACTGAATATCCTGAACTGTCAATTTTCAGAGAATAAAGCAGATGGACAGCGCATTCATTATCAGGGAAACCAGTATTATAATGGAGGACAGGGCGGCGCTGTCTATGCGGATGCGGATGTGAAGAATGGCACGGGGGTGATGAACCTTAACATAGACGAGAACACTCAATTTCTGAACAACCAGGCAAATCTCTATGGCGGCGCTGTATGTGTCGGCGGAGAATATGATACGTTTAAAGCCAATCCCGGTGATGGAATTACAGCGACTATCGGAAAGGCCACGTTTTCTGGCAACCAAGTGGTGAGAGCAGACAACGAGATCGGTGCAGGTGCTCTTTATGTGCATAATGACGCTGCAGTGTACATGAAGGATGTTGCTATTACCAAAAACAGCACGATTGGTGCCGGAGGCGGAATCGGAACCTGTCCAAACGGACGCGGACGGGTGGAATTAAGAGATGGTGCGGCTATATTTGACAACACTGCGGCCGGAATAGTCAGCCAGTATGGCAGTGACTATCAGGATATATTTCTGCTTAATCGGGAGCAAGACCATAAAGTCGTTGAAGCCATGTTTAACGGGGGAGTACATAACTGGATTAAGAAGGAAATAACGACGAAATTAAATCTGCCTGGCCAAAACGAGACGTATGACGGATTTATTGCCGGTTCGGCACCTTCCAATACAAATATTACGAAAGCAATAGTGCTGTTTGAGAACAACAGCGTGAATACAACCGTGCCCAATCAGCCATGGTATATCGGGTGTGGAGGTGCTATTGGAAACAACGGACTCGTGGTCATAGGTGAGGGCGGCGAGACGCTTGGTCTGAAAATCACAAAACAATGGGACGATCATGATAATATAAACAAAGTCAGACCAGACATCAGGGAGTTCTTCAGGTCCATTCAGATTATCAACGACATGACTGACATGGAGCATCTTGAAATCAATTTTAAGGATAAAGATCTGAAAAAACTGGAGCCCTCGGACCGCAGATATAATGGCCTTAAAGAAAGTTTCGGGACGGGAGAGCTTTACTGGTGTGTCTTAGAAGACGAGGATAAGGATCCCATTGTGGTCTTTGGAGCAGTTAAAGAAAACGGGGAGTATCTTCTGATTATCAATGGTTTGCCTAAAGAATGGAACGGACAGAAGCTTGAATATGCAGTGCATGAAATAGATAAGAGAGGGTATGTCCATGTAGAGGCATATGAAAGGGAAACTGACGGACGAGGTGAAGTAGGTGTTCTGGGAGAACCTGCCGGACTTGTGTGCGAAATTGGTCTGATCAATTCGTATACAGATGAAATAACTTCGGTTGTGGTCAAAAAGCAGTGGAAAGATAATGAGGATGCCGAAGGAGTACGACCGCACAATGTAAAGGTACACCTGTTTGTCAATGGAGAAAGATCTGAGTTCCACGAACTGAACGAGGAAAACAACTGGACTGCGAAATTTGATCGGCTTCCGGTGCATGTATTTGGCAAAAAGGTGAACTACTCGGTGGAGGAGGATGTCCCGGAACACTATAAGATGGAGCTGATCAGGGACGGAGAATATGCATACACGGTTGTCAACACCTATAAGCGGGACAAGTTTGTGTTTTATAAGGAATGGATCGGGGATAACCGGGGAGAGATCTCGTTCACGGTGTATGATGCGAAGGGTCAGCCGGTAAAGCCGCTTCCCAGCTTTACCAGGGAAAAGGTCGACGAAACTACCTGGAAATATGAGGCGGATATCACGGACTGCGATGATTATACCGTGGTTGAGAACCCGGTTGACGGCTATAAGACGCTGTATCAGAACACCGGCAGGTGGTCGGATGTGCATGAAAAATGCCACCCGAACGGGAGAATCATCAATATTCAGGAGAATCTTGTTCCGCTGACCGGAGACAATCAGAATCTGCTGCTGTATGCGATCTGCGGAATCGTGTCCCTTACAGCTGCAGTTGTGCTTCTGATCACTTGGAGAAAGCGGCGCAGATGATTTCGAAACCGGTGAAGCCGGATAAACGGCAGTGAATGGCGAAACCGGTGGCACGGGCAGCTGCCATTTGCCGGAAGTTTTCCGTGAAATGTACGGACTGAAGCTGTCAGCACCGTATGTACAGTGAAATCCGAATGAACATTCATGGAAAATCAGATGAAGTGTTTCTGCGGATAATGGAATACATGGAAACCGAATCAGCCCCCATTGGGGGACTGATTCGGTTTTTTCGATACAGAGAGCAGCTCCGCGCATACGGCGTCTGCGGAACGACGGAAAAAGAAACAGGATTCTGCCTGATCCGGTGAAACGGCGATGATTTTCTTCCTGTGTCAGATAAGAGAGCATCCGGAAGAAAATTGCCCCCCGATTCTGTCCAGAAGCAGATGAATTCCACTCTTTCGTTTCTGAATGCACAATTTGCCGGAGCTTGAAAACAGATTGTGCAGTATTTGCTTCTTACCTATGCATGAGCATCCGGATTATAGAAAAAATGACCATAAAGAATAAAGCAGTATAATGCAATATA
>CACXHF010000442.1 GCA_902767305.1 uncultured Eubacteriales bacterium | reverse complement strand
CGCACCTCTGCGTTGCTCTATCCTCCATGCTGGTGAGATAAGAATGCCATGATAAAGCCTTGATTTAGACAGCTCCCGGCACTTTCTGTCCGGCTTATGTGACAGATTGTGTCCGGGAATTATGTCTTTCCGTGTCCGGAATATATGTCTTTACTGTCCGTTCCGGATGGCTGTCTGCATTTAGACACTGCCGAACCTATTAAAAACAGCTAGTTTCGAAAAGATTCATCTGTTTATAGCTCTCTTTCGCAGACAGGAAGACTTCTAGGCCAGGCGTCAGGAAAATTCCCAAAAGGATTATCAGACTATTTCCGGTCTGAAAAAAGAGTGGACCGATGGAATTTTCCGCAAATCCTGTAAGAATTATACCACAGCCGTTTTTTTGCTTTTACATCGGAGGAAGTTCGATGCCTTTAAAGAACGATCCATCTGTTCTTGGAATCTATGCTCTTCAGCCGAATGAAACATGTTGGTTCCTGGCTATTATCTGGACGAGAGTTTCTGGCAGAAAGATGTAGATACAATACGCAGTGCCTGCCTGAAAACCAGATTTTTCTGAAGATCTGGCGATCAAAAAAACGAAATAGAAATGGTGGACTTATGCGGCAAAATGCTTATAGTAATCAAAGTCTAATGAAAACTTGACATTAATGCCCAAATGCAGATTCAGCAATTTGATTGTCCTACCACTCCAGCCGAAGTTGCCCGCTCCTGCAGCAGAAATCAGTAATATCTTCGCTGTATCGGCACCAATGTAGTCTGCAGAAATGCCATTCATCAGAAATTCGCCGACATCGATCACAAAGATGTTTTGTCCGGAAGTATCAACCTGCTCCCCTGTGGTCCTTCTCTAAAAAGCATTATTCGGATTGTCACCGGCACAGTAGCAGAAACGCTATTGAAAACAATTCTGAAGCCTTCTGAAAAATCAAGGCATAACGTGACGATCTGGCTGTTTTCAGTGACCGAAGAAGGCCTGCCCTGTCAGGGGCAGGCCTTCTTCGGCTCATTTTCAGTCGACATCCCATATTTCTGCTTTTCTACAGTGTAGTGTAGCACCTGAAATAATATCTCAATACAAAGCATACCTGATTCGTAAAAGACAAGTATTCGTTCCCCTGCTTCAACTGATGTTTCAAGCCGAAACTATTCTTTACAGTCCTGACTGTTTTCTTCCAGATTCGTCGACTATACCGGAGTTCCGCTGATCTTTGTAAATCGCGGAAATGTTCTTCCATCACGTGTAACATTCTCAATCCACATTTCTGCCGGACGTACCCATAGGGCGTTATCCCCATAAAGTGCACGATAAACCACCATCGCACACTCATTCTCTGAGTGTCGGGCAATTCCAACTACTTCATACTTATTTCCTTTGAAATGGCGGTATCGGCCAGGCAAAATTAAGTTCACCGCTTCCTCGTAAGTCATTTTCTTCCCTCTTTTATTGTTCTTTATCAAACCTCACAGATCACTCTGCCATTTCCGGGCATACAGCCAGAGCTAGCGCGAGGCGCATGCACAGGTTTCTGCAACTATACACAGGCGTATACTCCCCGTCAATGTCAAAAAAGAAGGAGGATAAAACAACCTTGTTCATTCTCCTTCTTCTGTCACTAATATTATTCAGGCATCACTCCCGACTGTAGTCCGGTCCACCTTTGCACGAAGCTCTATCTTCCGATGTTCTGCATCATTCAGCATCTGCCCTGCATGAAGAATGCTACTTTCACTGGTGATGTCCGCGCCTCCTACCATTCTGGCCAGTTCCACAATCCGCTGTTCCGTTGTAAGTTTGCTTACCTGAGTATGTGTCACACCATCTCTATCATATTTCCGGACGAGGAACTGTTCATCCGCCATAGCGGCAATTTGCGGCAGATGCGATACGCAGATTACCTGATGATGATCACCGATCTCCGACATTTTCTCCGCTACCACCTGAGCCATGCGCCCACTGATACCGGTATCAATTTCGTCAAATACCATGCTTCTCGGAATTCCCGGCTTCTGAGCAGACAAATTCTTAAGCGCCAGCATAATTCTTGAGAGTTCACCACCAGAGGCCACCTTGGTAAGCGGCTTCATAGGCTGTCCCAGATTAGCACAGAACATCATTTCTGCCTGATCATATCCCAGGGCAGTGAATCGTTGTTCGATTCTCTCCCCTTCCTTTAACTTTGCAAAACTGAAAGTAATTCTGGCATTTTTCATTCCAAGGTCATGCAGCTGCTCTTCCATCTGCACCTCAAACTGTTTCGCCGCCTCATGTCGCCGGGCTGAAAGCCGTCTGGAGCAATCCATCAGCTGCTTACCATATGCTCTGTATGCTTTCTCAAGTGAATCAATCTGTTCATTCACATTCTCAAGTTCATCAAGCTCCTTGCTGATCTGATCCCGATAGTTGATCATCTCCACTGTTGTGGCGCCGTATTTTCGAGAAAGCCTCCTGAGAAGATCTACTCTGGCTTCTACTTCCTCCGCCTCACCAGCATCAAACATCGATTCATCGCGAAAATGTTCCAGTTCCCCTGCCGCATCCTCCAGTTCATAGCAGATCTCATTCAAGCGGTTATAGACACGTTCATATTCCTCACTGAGCCCAACTACCGGCGTCAGGGAACGCAGGGATTCCTTAAGAAGATCTACTGCTGTATTTCCGCCTTCCTGGTTTACACAAAGCATATAACAGGCTTCATCCAGAGCCGCCTGAATTTTGCCTGAATTGCGGAAAAAGATCCTTTTCTGTTCCAGACCTTCCTCCTCATTTGCTGTCAGCTTTGCACGATTCAGCTCATCGAGCTGAAAACGCAGCATATCCTTTCTCTGCTCCCTTTCTGAAAGCGTACGCCGGTACTTTGCCAGTCGAAGAGCTGCTCCATGCCAGCAGTCAAAAGCCTCCTTTGTCTCCCTGATCAGCGGTTCAATATCATCCACTGCAAAATGGTCCAGATAAGAAAGATGATTTGCCGCATCCAGAAGGAGCTGATGCTGATGCTGTCCATGAATGTCCAGCAACTGATCTGAAATTTTCCTCAGCGTCTGGAGCGGAACAATCACTCCGTTGACTCGGCAAATGTTTCGTCCAGTACTCATCAGTTCTCGGGATATTGAAAGCATCCCGTCTTCATGGGAGATTTCAATCTCTTCCAGCGCTTTCTGCACAGCCAGATTTTCGGTAATATCAAAAACCGCTTCCACAACTGCCTTAGATTTCCCATTGGCGATCAGATCACGGTCTGCTCGTTCTCCAAGCACAAGGTTGACAGCATCGACAACTATCGATTTTCCGGCACCGGTTTCACCTGTCAGAACGTTCATTCCTCCCGAAAACTCGATCAGTACCTCGTCAATCAATGCGAGATTGTGAATGCCCAGTTGAATCAGCATACTTTTACCTCATCTGCGCAGCCTTTCTGTTTTTCGTCTTCTTGAAGTACACTCAGTCATAGACTCCTGACAGGCCTTTCCCTGTCAGGCCGGCATCCGGACGGTTTGCACAGCTGAACCCCTCAGTCCTTTGTGTACTTGTTTCCGTCATTTTCCTCCGATAGAAATTCCTCAGTAATACCTGTCATGACCTCAATTCGATCCAGGAAAATCTTTACTGCCTTATCAGAGCGGGCAATGACCAGAATGGTATTGTCCCCGGCAATCGTTCCGAGAACCTCTTTCCATTCGAAACTATCCAGAACTTCTGCCACGACATGTGCACTGCCGGCAAGCGTCCGGATCACGATCAGGTTATTGGCATGGCTGATCCAGATAATACCGTCTTTCAACATCCGGATAAAGCGGCCATGAGTATTGAGTCCTTCCTCTGCCGGCATGATAGCATACTGATATTTGCCGTTTTTGGAAAGAGTCTTATACAGCTGCATTTCTTTAATATCCCTGCAGATGGTTGCCTGCGTGACATTGACGCCTTCCTTACGGACAGCCCGCGTCAGTTCAATCTGTGTTCCAATGGTCTGTGTCTCGATAATCTGTTTGATTAATGCCTGTCTCTCTTCTTTGTTCATTCTGTATCGGCAGTATCTGCCATTCCCGCCTCCCTGAACAGACAGAGTCTTCTCCGTCTGTTAATGTTCACAAGTATCATTAATCGGATGATCAGGAAAACTGATATGAATCAGAGTGTCTTCATCGACAGCTTGTCTTTGATCAGCGTGAAGAAATTATCATCCATATGAAAACGAACCAGCTGTGCTGAGGATTCTGCCCTCATTACAGTAACTCTGTCCCCGTTTTCGAGAGGACATACCGTTTCACCGTCAACAGAGAGAATACTGCCTTTCCGCTCCTCCCGCATATTGAGAATTACCTCTACCGTCTTTTCCTTGGAAAGAATGATCGGGCGTGAAGTCAGAGTATGCGGACATATGGGGTTGATCAAAATACATTCCACGTCCGGCATTATAATCGGACCACCGGCAGCCAGCGAATAAGCAGTAGAACCTGTCGGCGTTGAAAGAATCACTCCATCCGCGATATAGTGCTCCACAATCTGTTGATCACACACCACATCCATGGCAATCATTCGTTGAGACATTCCGCGGCTGATAGAAACCTCATTCATGGCCAGAACAGATCTGGTCCGTTCCTTCCCGATCAGGAGCTGCAGCATCATCCGTTTCTCAATATAATAATGATTGCGGGCAATGGCATCAAGTGCTGAATCAGCATCATCGGCATCCGCTTCCAGCAGAAAGCCCATCCGACCAAAATTAACTCCCAGGAACGGGCATCCGAGCCCCGCATACTTGTCCAGAGCTCGAATCATCGTACCATCTCCGCCAAATGTCAGGACTATATCGATTTTCCCGGATTCCGGATAGTCCGTATAGTGAACGGGAAGAGTACAGGCCGCAGCCTCCACCCTTGCTCTCTCCCTGCGAAAAAATACCGGTGTAAATCCGTGCCGGCACGCCGAGTCTATCCAGGCAGATATGGTTTCGCGCACATGTTCCTTTTCCCAGTTGACATAAAACAGTGCGTTCACCCTATCCCTCCTTTTCAAGATCCAAGTGTGCCTCCCGGACAATTCGGGAGATGCGTTCATCCTCAGACGGGATGCCGCCCTCCTTTCCGGGCAGAAGATATGCAAGAAACTCGATGTTTCCCTCCGGACCCCGGATAGGAGAATAAGTAAGTTCTTGGCAGTGCCAGTCTGTGGACATTTCTACAAAGCTGAGGATTTCCCGGATCACCGCCTCATGTACCGTCGGATCCCGTACCACGCCTTTCTTTCCGACCCGATCCCGTCCAGCTTCAAACTGCGGCTTGATTAATGAAATAAACTGACCGCTGTTGCCCAGAATGTCCATTGCCACGGGAAGAATCTTTGTAATAGAAATGAAAGATACATCCATCACTGCTAAAGTCGGATGAAGCGGAAAGTCCTCCACTTTCAGATATCGGGCATTCGTTCTTTCCATAACCGTTACTCGGGGATCGTTTCGTATCCTCCAGTCCAGCTGCCCATATCCAACGTCAATGGAATACACATGTGATGCACCACCCTGAAGAAGGACATCAGTAAAACCGCCGGTCGAAGCTCCTAGATCCATAGCAACCAGATCTCTCACATCTACATCGAAAACCTGCAACGCTTTTTGAAGTTTCAGGGCTCCACGGCTGACAAAGGCAATCTTCGGCTGACGGACATGCAGATCTGCTGTTTCCTCTACCTGGAAAGACGCCTTTCTTATCTGAACTTCATCCAGATAAACATCCCCTGCCATGATCATAGCCTGGGCTTTTTCCCGGCTTGATGCCAATCCTCTTGAAACAAGCGCCATATCCGCCCGCATTTTCTGCTTTTCCGGCATGTTTCCTTCCTTTCAGTGTTCCGCCCTGTTTATCCGATTTTCTTTGTCAGCCAGTTCGAGGACTCTGGCAGCAATCTGTTCAGGCATCAGTCCGCATTCCTCAAGAAGGCAGGACATCGCCCCATGCGTTACAAAGTGATCTCCTATACCCATCATCAGCTTTGGCACAGGCAGTTTCATCTCATTCAGAAGACGGGCGATTTCACTGCCCATGCCTCCTTCAAGCTGCCCCTCCTCTATTGTTACCAACGGCATCCCGCTTGTACCAAGATCATGCAGCATATACAAATCCATTGGCTTAAGAGAACAGCAGTCCACAACAGTTGTGTGAATCCCCTGTTTCTCAAGAAGATCCGCAGCTTTAACGGCATGCATAGTCATTCGTCCTGCTGCCAGCAACGCTGTATCGCTGCCATCTCTCAAGATCTGCCAGTGTCCAATTTCAAAGGATCTGCCCTGAACATCAGCTGCATATGGATCAATTCGTTCTTTCGGATAGGCAATCACCGAAGGCGAGTTGACTTTCAGTACTGCTCGTATGGCATTTTCCATCTCATTGCTGTCTCTTGGTGCAAGCACCAGCAGATTCGGCATAGACAGACACATGGGGATCACGAAAACACCATGATGTGTCTTTCCATCGTCGCCTACAAGTCCGGCATGGTCTGCCAGGACACAGACCGGAAGATTCTGCAGACAGACATCATGAATCATCTGGTCGTATGCTCTCTGAAAAAAGGTTGCATATACAGCAAAAAAAGGTCGGAAGCCACCACGGGCCATTCCTGCGCAAAGACTGACAGCATGCTGTTCTGCTATTCCAACATCAAAGAAGCGATTTGAAAAATACTGGGAAAAACTGCTTAAGCCTGTCCCGGAACGCATTGCTGCTGTAACCGCCAGAACCCGGTCATCCTCAGATGCAAGCCGCACCAGAATCTCACCAGCGCATTCAGCTGCACTCTTTGAGCCGGACAGTCCGCGTTTGAGTCCGGTTTCTACCCGGAAAGGAGCTGTTCCATGAAAGCGCTCCGGCTGACATTCCGCCAGATCATATCCATATCCTTTTTTTGTCACCACATGAATAAGGACAGGCATATCGGTAATGGCTTTCGCTTCCTCAAATACACGGCTCATTTCCTCAATGTTCTTCCCGTCAAACGGCCCCAGATACCGAAATCCCAGTGCCTCAAACAGTTCGCCGCCAGTCGTAACCGATTTGACCATGTTCATGATATTCTCGCTCAGTCTGGCCAGCGGTTTGCCCACCAGTGGAATCCGGGTCATTCTGGCCTTGAACCGTTTCTTTCCTCCATACCATGATGCACTGGCACGAAGATTCTTGAAATACTTTGACAAGGCACCCACATTCTTTGAAATAGACATTTCATTGTCATTGAGAATGACAATAAGACGGGTATGTCCCTGTCCCGCATCATTCATCGCCTCATAGCATTCACCACCGGTTAATGCACCGTCTCCGACAATTGCTACAACGTGATGATTGTCTCCTTTCAGATCACGGGCTCTCGCCAGTCCGAGCGCCATGGAAATGGATGTTGAGGAATGGCCGGTGTCAAACAGATCATGTTCACTCTCTTCCCGGGACGGAAAACCGCTCATGCCGTGATAGGAACGCAGTGTTTTAAATATCTCCTGGCGCCCGGTAAGAAGTTTGTGTGCATAGACCTGATGTCCGACATCGAAGATCAGCTGATCCTTTGGGCTTTCAAAGGAACGGTGCAGTGCAATTGTCAGGTCAACAATCCCAAGATTGGATGCCAGATGTCCTCCCTGATGAGAGACTGTGTCAATGATGCACTGACGAACCTCGCTTGAAAGCTGCTCACATTCCTCGAGCGAGAGTTTTTTAACATCCGCCGGTCCGGAAATAGATGGAAGAATTCTCACAAGGTTCACCTCCTTTCTGGGCTTTATCGTCTGTCATGGCAGAAAACCTCTGCAATACCAACGAAAGACTCCAACAAATCTGCCCGGCCCAACCCTTTGGGTTTTCTGCAGTATTTTTTCAGGCAGTAACATTAACCGTTCCAAAGAGACAACCGATGAAAATTCCAAGAATAGCCCCGGCTGCCACCTGAAGGGGTGTATGGCCTACCAGTTCCTTAAGTCTCTCTTCATCGGAAATCATTCCCTCGCCGCTCAGCACGTCCATCAGCTGATTCAGTGTTGCCGCATTTTCCCCTGTTGAACGCCGTACGCCTGCTGCATCATACATAACTACGCAGGCAAAACAGAATGCGATTGCAAATGCAGCAGAATCAAATCCTACCCGAAACCCGATCGTTGTCAGCAGGGCCACAGACATAGCTGAATGTGAGCTCGGCATGCCTCCAGAACCAAAAATACGTGTTTTATCAAACTTCCTAGTTATCCCAAGGGTCAACAGTACTTTCAGCAACTGTGCTACTGCCCAGGCAACAATCGCCGATAGAATGTATCTGCTGAAAAAGATGCCAAGGAAATGTCTCACTTTATTTATCCTCCAATTGCATTTAAGATTATGGAAACGTTTCTATGGCAATCGTGGAAAACAGAAATTGCTCTCACAGTCAATTACCCTTTTTGAAAAGATACTTAGAATTTCCGTCTGGACAGAACCTCAGCAAATTCGCGAAGAAACCAGCCATCTGGTCCGAATTCGGCAATCGCGTCCCGTGCCCTGTCCCACAGTTTCGCCGATTCACGCCGTGCTTCCTGTACACCTGCCATGGCCGGCCAGGTCATCTTGCCCATTTTTGCATCCATTCCGGTAGCCTTGCCAAGAAGTACTGCATCACCTTCAATGTCGAGCAGATCATCATCTATCTGGAATGCAACCCCGACATTTTCGCCAAAAGTCTCAAGCGCGCGTATTTGCCAGTCATCTGCAGCACAAAGGAAAGCTGCAGCCATCAGGGGGGCTGTCAGAAGATCAGCCGTTTTATGGCGGTCAATATAACGAAGGCGCTCAAAATCCGGTTCCATGTTTTCGCTCATCAGATCAATACACTGTCCCGCTATCATTCCCGTAACACCAGCCCGAACCGCTATCTCGCGAATCGCTCTCAAATGCCTGAGTGAATGCTCCGGATATCGGAGGGCATTGGCCAGCATCCATTCATATGCGGCATTCAGAAGACCGTCTCCGGCCAGAATTGCCTGACCTACCCCGTATACTTTATGGTTTGTCGGTCTTCCGCGTCTCAGATCGTCATCATCCATTCCAGGCAGATCATCATGAATAAGCGAATAGGTATGGATCATCTCCAGCGCTGAGGCCAGAGGAAGTGCTTCCTCCACACTGCCGCCCAGCATCTCCACTGTTGCCAGAAGCAGAACAGGGCGAACCCGCTTTCCCCCGGCCGACAGGCTGTAACGCATGGCCTCTGCCAGGAGTTGCGGAACCCGTCCATCCCTGAACACCTCCGGTTCCTCAGGAATCATTCCAAGCATAGCCTGTTCAATTCTCTGCTTGTAAACTTCATACGTAAGTGTATACCGATCAGACATTTTCTGCACCCTCTGTTTCGTTCTCTTCCATTGGCGCGATGGCACAGGTCTTGATGTCAATCTGTTCTAGCCTTGCTTCAAATGCTGTCAGGTCTTTTGCCAGTTTTTCTGCCAGCTTCATGCCTTCCTCATAAACTCTCATGGATTCCTCCAGCGTCAGTTCCCCGCTGCTGAGACGCTCGGTCATGGAACCGAGAGTTCCCATCTCCTGTTCAAATGACCTGCACTTTTTCGTTCCCGCCATCTTTATTCTCCTCGTCTGATTACAGAAAGAATGGATGCATCGGCCTCTCCGTCGGCGAACAGCATACGGATCTGCTGACCCGTCTGGAGTTCCTCTGCCGCAGCAACCGGCTTGCCCTCCGTGTTTTCAACAATAACATACCCACGCTTCAGAACCGCAAATGGACTCAGGAGCTGCAGTTCCCGTTCCTGCTGCACGACTCGATCCTGTTCGAGTCGAATTCGCCGATGCATCTCGCGCCGCATCTGTACCGTCCGCTGTGCCAGTCGCCATCTCGCATCTGCAATTCGTTTTCCGGGATACTGCTGCCTCAGTGTCGTAGAACGCAGCTGCAGCATGCTCTTTTCCTTTTCAATACGCAGTCGGACTGCACGCTCCAGATTTTGTTTTTCTCTGGTCAGTGCAGCATACCGTTCCCTCATCTTTTCTCTGGGATTCAGCAGACGCAGACGCGCTGCAGCCACTGAAAGTCTGTGCTGCTCCAGACCAATGCGTTCCCTCATGCTCCGACTCAGCATCTGACGTACCTGGTCCACCTTTGCCTGCAGTATATCCAGCCTTGGAACAGCCAGTTCAGCAGCTGCTGAAGGCGTCGGCGCACGGACATCGCTGGCGAGATCACACAGTGTGTTGTCTGTCTCATGCCCAATGGCTGAGACAATAGGCTTATGACATCTGGCGCAAGCCCTTGCCACAATTTCTTCATTAAATGCCCACAGATCTTCTATCGACCCACCACCTCTGGCCACTATGATGACACTGACCCGCTCGAGACTATCTAGAAGATCAATTGCCGCAGCAATTTCTTCTGCCGCTCCACTGCCCTGAACCTTCACCGGGCAAAGCAGAATCTGCGTGTGTGGATTACGCCGCATGGAAACATTGATGATGTCATGTATAACCGCACCAGTCGGCGAGGTTACAACCCCCAGTGTATCAATCACACCTGGGAGCGTTTTCTTTCGTTCCTGCGCAAAGAGACCTTCTCTTGAAAGCTTTTCTGTCAGAATCTGCAGACGTTCATAGAGAACTCCAAGTCCATCTGCCCGAATGCTCCTTGCTGTCAGCCGATACTGTCCACTCTTGACATACAGTGAAATTGAACCTGCTGCGGTAGCCCGCATTCCCTCAAAGGGACGTGACCGTAACCGCATAACATCCGCCTGAAACATCATGCAGGATATCGAAGCCTGTTCATCCTTCAGTGTGAAAAAAAGAAGACCTGACTGATGAAATTTGAGGTTGCTGATTTCCCCGCGAACCTCTACCTGAGAGAGAATCGGGTCCATCTGAAGAGATTTCCGGACATACTCATTTATTTGCGAAACCGAAAAAACCATATCAGCCCCGCTCTGCAATATCCAGCGTATTGCTCAAAAGCATGGCAACGGTCATCGGTCCTACACCTCCGGGAACCGGAGTCAGCCATCCGGCTTTATCTGCAGCATCTGATGCTACATCTCCATACAGTTTCCCCTCAAAACGGTTAATTCCGACATCAATAACCACCGCGCCATCCCGGATCATGGAAGCATTTACGGTATCCCGGTGTCCTGTCGCTACAATCAGGATGTCCGCCATGGAGGTCATCTCACCCAGATTCGGCGTTCGAGTATTACAGACCGTCACTGTCGCATGAGCGTTAATCAGCAACATGGCCATCGGACGTCCTACAATCCGGCTGCGTCCTACAATGACTGCATGACGTCCGGCAGGATCAATTCCATAACGTCTCAGGAGTACCATAATACCGGCTGGTGTACAGGGAACCGGCGCCGGGAGACCGATGGACAGTCTTCCCATATTTACGGGATGGAATCCGTCAACATCCTTTCGCGGATCAATTGCTTCGATCACTTCGTCCGGGTTCAGATGCGCCGGAAGCGGCAGCTGCACCAGAATTCCGTGTATACTCCGGTCCTCATTCAACTCACGAATCTTTCCGATCAGCATTTCCTGCGTGATGTTCCCCGGAAGACGGATAGCTGTCGAGCGGATCATGGCTCTTTCGCATGCTTTTTCCTTACTTCTCACATACGTCTGGCTTGCCGGATCCTCTCCAACCAGAATTACTGCCAGATGAGGCTCCACTCCCTTCTCGCGAAGGCGCTGCGCCCTCTCCAGTGAACGTGCATTCATCTCCGCTGCGGCCGCCTTGCCATCAATTAACTGTGCACTCATCTCTTTCATCCTTTCCATTCATCGCAGCACGAAGCCGGTCTGCTCCGAGAAGCGCGATTCCGACCGCGTTATCACCGGAGAGTTCCGGTCTGGCAAACTGGATGAATGCATCCAGCCGCTTCCTGCTGCATCGTTCTCCTATCCCTTTCCGGAGGATAGCTGATGACGCCACACCACCGGCTACAAGAACCTGTCGAATTCCGGTACGGAGGCAGGCCTGTTCGATCATCCGGAAGATCGTCCTGATCAGAAAATCATAGATTTCCGATGCGATCTGATTTTTTGTAAACTCTCCCGAGTCAATCAGCCTGTTTACCGCCGTTTCCGCACCTGATAGCGAACATCTGCCATCTCGGAAAGCTGTATGCAGAAGATGCTGTGATGCAGTTCCCTCTGCCAGTTGTTCCATGGCCGGACCACAGGGAAACGGCAGACCCAGACGAACACCGATCCGATCCACCAGCTGTCCTGCATGCAGATCCAGGCTACCTCCAATACAGTCTATCTCTCCCCCTTCACACCGGAGCACCTCGGTTGTTCCGCCCGAAAGATGAAGTGCCAGCAAGGGTTTTAGAAGGTCTACCTTTGTCTGATAAACTGCTGCTCTCACATGTCCTTCCTGATGTGAAAAAGGATAAAAAGGCACGCGCAGCAGTCTTGCTGCCGTGCGTGCCTGGCTCTCTCCTGCACGAAAAGCAGGCATATATGAATCCTCCGCCGGCCTTGGCCGCGTACTGGCACTGACCGCAGCGATGCAGATATCTTTATCGCTGGTCACTGCAGCAATCCTTTCCGGAAGCGCCTGCACATGCTGAAAAACCATTTCCGACTGCATCAGGCCTCGTTTGCCATCCGGCACGCGGAGTAGACGACGGTCCGCCTTCAGCAGTTCTCCGTCCAGGCTGACCAGTGCCGCCGATGTCGTATAGCAGCTGGTATCCAGACCAAGAACAGCTATCATTTCTTATCCTGCTTTCTGCTGATTGTCCCCAGAACACCGTTAACAAATCGGCAGGAATCCTCCGAGGAATATTTCCTGACCAGCTCCACCGCCTCACTTATCGCCACTGGCGCAGGAAGGCCTGTATATCTGAATTCGTAAATCGCAAGGCGCATGACCGCCCGGTCAACCTTTGAAATTCTTTCCAGAGTCCATCCCCGCAGACAGGATGCTATTTCGGCATCCAGCTCAACAGCATGCTCCGCAACACCGTTTACCACTTCATCAATGTATTTCTGCTCAACGGCGTCCGGTTGATATTCAATCAGATTCACCAGCGTATCTGCCTCGTCATCCGACCCGGCACCAAAGAGCTGCTCAAAAACCAGCTGCATTGCAGCCTCTCTTGCCTGAGATCTGCTCAAGAGAAATCCCTCCATAATCTGTGATGATCAATGCCCTTCAGACTACCACCTGTCAGAATGAATTCGTCCATTCTGAAACAAAGCATCAGTATTTTTCCTCATCCTTGTGAAAATACAGGATGATCCGTCTGATAAACGCTGATTTATTTTTAACGCCGCCCACAAAGGCACCGACAAGACAGAATAATCCGATCAGAAGTGCCTTTCCAACGCCGATTGTCAGACAGAGAATGGCAAAAATCAGTCCGACCAGTACACCGAAGATCGTGCATGGCACTGTACCCGGTGTAAACATCTGACTCGTAAATGTCTTAAAATCCATCATATTCTCACTGACTTTCTGACTTAAACCTGTCCATTTTCATTGGGGTCTGTGTCTGCTGTCACATCTGAAAAGAGCGGTGCATCCTCAAGAACTCCATCTTCGGAGACGCTTCCATCCATCTCCGTCTGGATTTCATCCGGATTCTGTGTTTTCTCCGGTTCTGTTTGCACAGCCTGTTCATCCGGTGCAGGCAGCCGTTCCGCCTCAGACTGAACCTGTCCAATATGCGGAAGCTGTTCCTGTTCCTTTCCCAGCAGTGACGCAGGGATAGCATACGGTGAACTACCGGTTTCACTTGTCGAAGGTGTAGTATTATCTACATACACACGAACCTCCTGAACCATCACTCCGGAACAGGATTCAATGTATTTCTTAATCTGCTTCTGAAGAGCAGAAATCGCCAGAGGCATACTGATATCTGACTGCATGGTGACATGAAGATCAACACGTACGCTTTCCTCATCACTGTGTGTAGAAGAAGTCACTACTTTCAGCTCCGCATGCTCATCAAGAACTTTCTGTACAAGTGTTTCAAGTGCCTTTACTGAGATGCGGACCATCCCGTTCTCATTATGCTGAATAGCATAATTACTGGACCTTTTCCGCTTTCCTGGCAATGTAATACCAATGAGCAGAACACCCAGGATAACCAGCACGAGAGTGCATAGAATCATGCTGATCCGCTGTGTCAGAGACTCCGGATTCACCCGTCCAAGAAGAATGCTGATCTGATCGACTGAGAAATATCCAAGCAACAGAAGAACAATACCTGCCGCACCTGCAAATGCAAGCAGAGCACAAAGCAGGATCAATATGCGATCCAATACGGGATGCTTCATTATTCTTTCTCCTCCTTATTCCCGGTCAACTGTCTCCTCACCCACAGTTTCCGGTTTCTGCGGCTCTTCAGACTCTGTTTCTTCTGATTCATCTTCATACATTTCGGGATCCGCCGAGGATTCTTCGCTGTATTCCACCTCGACTTTTTCCTCACGCAGCGCCTGCTGTTCCTCTTCCGTTTCAAGAGACATCGCCAGCTTCTGGCTTTGCTGCATTTCCTTATTTTCTTTTTCAAAGCTGACGCCAATCACATGCAGGTCTACTTTTTCCACATGAAGTCCTGTCATGGATTCAATGGACTTACGCACATTTTCCTGACAATTACGGCCAACCTTCTGAATTGGCATGCCATAATCAACGGTCACACTGATATCCACCTTGACGTTTTCACCGTTTACATCAACCTTAACGCCTCTGGGAACCCTGTTACGGCCGATAATTCCGGTCAGTGAGCCATTGGATCCGTATATTCCTGAGATTCCTTCCACCTCAGTTGTTGCAACACTGACGATGGTTGAGACAACCTCATTCGCATAGGTAATCTTCCCTTCGTCCTGTGCATTCTCTGTATTCATATTATCCAGATATTCGCTCATCTGAATTCGCCCTCCTAACAATGATGAGACAGTATATCAGATTTCCCTTTTTTTCTCAATTGCCGATTCTCTTTTTATCCGGGAAACCGTCTGTCCATTTCATTCATCTATCCAATCACAGAACCAGAACATATAAATGCTATGTGCCTGAAACCTGAAAATCAGCTGAACAGATAATAACACAACAAGGATGAAAGTTCAACATTCAAGAGTGGTTTCCTCTGTATCTCAGATCTCTGATTCACCAGGATTAATCCGAACACATTCCGTACCTGCAATCGCCCGCTTGATCAGTGCCTCCCGCTCAAGCACACTTTCACTCTCCTCGATCTGCTTTGGTATCGGATGCGTTGTTGGATGCTTCGGTGTAAAAATCGTACAACAGTCCTCATAGGGAAGCGATGATGTAGCAAACGTCCCTATTTTCTCTGCCCGCTCAATAATCTCGCTCTTGTCCATGCCGATAAGCGGTCTGAATACAGGCATGCTGACCACCTGATCCGTACAGACCAGTGCATCCATGGTCTGGCTGGCCACCTGTCCAATCGACTCCCCGGTTACAAGTGCCGTAGCGCCTTCCTGCCTGGCGATCTGTTCCGCAATTCGCATCATGTACCGCCGCATAATCAGCGTCGTATTGTTATCCGGACATTTTGCGTGAATCTCCATCTGGATTTCAGTAAACGGAACAACATAAACCCGGATAGGACCGCAGTAATCACTCAGTTCACGTGCCAGTTCCAGTACTTTTTCCCGGGCACGTTCACTGGTATACGGAAAAGAATGGTAATGCACACAGCAGATTTCGACTCCCCGCTTGGCAATCATATACCCTGCCACCGGACTGTCAATGCCTCCGGAAAGAAGCAGACATGCACGGCCATTTGTCCCCATCGGCATACCGCCCTGTCCCGGATAGCGCAGAACACTCAGATAAGCCTTTTCCCGGATTTCGATCATCATCACATGTTCCGGATTATGTACATCCACTGTAAGTCCCTTGGTATGAGTCAGGATGTATCCTCCGGCCTGCATCATAATCTCCGGAGACGCAAGCGGATAACGTTTGTCGGACCTTCTTGCCAGAACTTTAAACGTCCCCGTCAGTCCAGACATCATTTCTGCCGCTTTTCGGCAGATCAGGCTGAAATCCTCTTTCTCTACCTCAGCCGCCGGGCTTACGGAATGAATACCGAAAACCTTCGTCACTCTCCGGATACATTCCTCCATATCCGTAAAGTCAGCCACATAAATGCGGCCTTCGCCCAGCCAGACTTTTCCGTGTACCGGAGCCACCGCTTCCTTCACATGATCCAGAAGTTTTTTCATAAAATAAGGTCGATTCGTTCCTTTCAGAAAAACCTCTCCGTAACGGACCAGCAGAACATCTCTCATACTTAACGCCTCCTGAACTGTCTCAGCAGTTGTGCCTGTTCAATCATGGCCTCCGCAGCCTTTTCCATCTCTTCCATGCTGTTCATCAGGCCGATACTGATCCGAATGGTCCCGTCAGCCTGCTCAGTGCTGAGTCCCATAGCCCGAAGAGCGGCACTGACTTTCTGCTTATGTGAACCGCATGCCGAACCAGTTGATACAAGAATTCCTCTGGCTTCAAGCGCATTGCGCATGACCTCACCACGAACCCCATCAAACCGGACACTCAGAATATGCGGAGCACTCTCCACCCTGCTGAGCGGATCAGGACCATTAAAGAAAATCCCCTCCTGACCGGAAAGTGCTTCAACCAGATGCTGTTTAAGCAAAAACAGCCGTTCAGCTGCATGCTCATTCTCACACTGTTCTATAGCTTTTCCAAATCCGCGGATTCCCGGAGAATTCAGCGTCCCGGAACGCAGTCCTGCCTCCTGACCACCGCCTGTCACCTGAGGAGACAGCCGGATTTCCGTTCTGGACGCCAGTGCGCCTACACCTTTGGGACCATGGATCTTGTGTGCACTGACTGAATACAGATCTGTACCGGAATCCTGCATGTTCATCGGAACGCGGAGATATCCCTGTACACCGTCACTGAACGTCACAATCCGGGGATTGATCTCCTTCGCTCCCCGAAACAGCTCCCGAAGCGGCTGAACAGCTCCTGTTTCATTATTGACATGCATGCAGAGAATCATCACTGTGTCACGGTCAACCAGATTCAGTGCCTCTGAAATATTTACCCGGCCATCCGCGGAAACCGGCAGAAAACGGACAGTATGTCCTAGCCGCTGGACACGATTCAGTGTTTCAAGAACTGCCGGATGCTCCATCGGGCTGACCAGAAAACTCCCTGGTGAATGCAGCGTTTCCGCCAGTCCCATAATGGCAAGATTATCACTTTCTGACCCGCCCCCGGTCATCACTGCCCGTCCTCTCGGCAGGCCGACAGTCTGAAGGAACCGGTTTCTGACCCGGGTAATCTCCTTTTCAGCCATCATCGCCGGTGCATAGGCAGCTGAAACATTGTAATATGTTTCCCGCATACACCGGTCCATTTCATCAATGACCGCCTCAAACGGCTGTGTCGTTGCACTGTTATCCAAATAAATCATTCTGTTGTCCTTTATCCTCAGTCACATAAAAAAGGCACGCTCAAACGTGCCATCGCGCCATATCAGCCCTGGAAGATTCCCGGATCGACACACTTACGGATCATTTCCACCATTTCCTCGCTCGGCTCGATAATGATCATATGCTTTTTATTATCCTTCACATAGTAAAAATAGAACAGATTGCCATCACGGTTCAGAAACCAGTTTTTCTTTTCCACATCCTTCATGGACAGATAACGCTGAAAACTCTCATGAGCTACATGACCGCAGGCCGTGACATTCCTTACATTCATATTCCCCAGTTCCTGCCGTTTTACTGCTCTGAACACCCGGGCAAAATCCAATGATCCATTCGTAAATGTGTATTCATATTCCACTTTGACGCGATCCTTATATAAAAATACAAGTACCGCAACAGCTGCAGTTACAAGAAAAAGCAAAAGTGCCTGTACAGAAAACTGGACTGTCACTACCTGAAGCATCAGGAACGCATAGATACCAAAGACAATAATAATCAGCCAGCAAACAATATATAAAATATTCTGGATAACACTTGAACGAGGTGTAACAATATCC
Organism: uncultured Eubacteriales bacterium; assembly: GCA_902767305.1. Classification (GTDB taxonomy): domain Bacteria; phylum Bacillota; class Clostridia; order Christensenellales; family Aristaeellaceae; genus Ventricola. Next base: position 10,702 of record CACXHF010000442.1, on the reverse strand, counting down.
TCCTTAAAATGATCGCCGAATCCATTTCCAAACCTTTCCATCTGATTCGAACCTCCCTTATTATTCCCGCACATTTTAGCACAGAGTCTATCCGGAGAACAAGCCTATTTTTTCCCTGCTCTGGAGACTCATTGCTGTGGGCCCTGTTTTCCTGATCCCTTCACCAGGCAGATGTATGGTCTCTGAAAAGAGCATGAACCGGTCTTTGCCGCTGCACTTCTCTGCTTTGCTTCCCTTCTTTTTCTTTCTTTGAATGCTCTTTCATGGTATAATGCCTGGACACCAGTAATATAGTACAGTTTCAGACAGCTTTAGAAAAAGTCTGGAAGCTGTCTTTGTCTGCCGGGCAGGCGTGTCTCTCGAAAACACCCTTCTCCGGTTCTGTATCAATATCGGAAAAGATCATGGAGGAAATCAATGAAGTGTCCTGAATGCGGCGCTTGGAACCAGGCTTACCTGCCAAAGTGTACACGCTGCGGCGCTGACCTTACGGCAAATGTCCCTGAGACAGCCGCCTGGGAAGCTGACATGCATAAAAAGAAGCCGTCTCTCAAAATCACCAGCTTCAATCAGAAAGATACTGTAGAAAACGTTCCGGAAAAGAGTCATCCTACGGATTTAGACAAGCCGTATGACCCCGAATATCTGGACAATGCTGCACTGGCAGATGAAATGGAAGAACTGAAGCGAAGGCGGGAACGGGGAAAACAGCGTATCGAACAGATGCGAAAGCGTGCTGAAAATATCCATCGACAGATTGAAACAGCCGAGATCGTTCGTCCTGTCCCGGAAGTCGGTGACAATGATTACGTTCCTGATCCTGTATCTATTCAGAACCGGCAGGAAAACAAAACCAATGTCTACACCGGAATGCCTGAGCAGAATGACATAGGACAGCACGATAGTTCCAGACGCCTGCTCAGCTTTGTTAAAGAAGAACGGGATGATATTCCGATTTATTATGATGGATATGAACCGGAGAATGGAGAGAATATCATCTACGATGTCACCACGGACAATCGCAGAAACAAAAAATCCAGAAGTCAGGTCTACATAAAACAAGAAAGTCAGAGAAAACAGGTTTTCCGACGTGTCCTCGGCATCATCCTGACCATTGTACTGTGCGCCGGTTTTGCCTTTGGAGGCATTCTTTTCGCCAGATACTATGTCTCAAACCGGGGCATTCAGGTCCGTCAGGACAATGATACTACCTATACGGTGGAAGCCTCTGAAGCAGACGGTTTTCCGTCCCACCGCATTACCTTTTATGGACGCGAAAATGCCAGCATCTATCTGCAGGAAATGCAGACATCGTATGTTATTGCCGATGGACAGCTGTCCATCAACATTCCGGATTACATGTGGTACGATACGGAATCCTCCACCTATGCTCATGAAGCAGATTCGGATACCATGAACGTCACCATTACGCCTTCCGTGCGCTATCAGCAGGAAGGAACAAATTACCTGCTGGATCCCATAGAGTTCACTATTGATGTACCGCTTTCACCCATATACCTGATCAATCCGCCCACCGCTTATGCTGAGGTCGGCGTATCGGTATTTGAGGTCCGGATCAATGTGCAGAAAGGATCAACGGTTCTGATTGACGGAACCAATGTTTCCACGCTGATCCGCGATACCGGAAACGTATCCAAAAATGTTCAGGTTCTTCCTATCGGCGAAAATACCATCTCCATCTCCGTCAAAAGCAAATACTGCCGCGAACACGTCACGGAGATTACATTATACCGTGCCCCACAGGATATTCCGCTGGAACTTAACCCGACGGTTATCGTTGAATGGAACTACGAGCCGAATGACGAACGGTTTCAGGCCAGCATTTCCGGTACGACTCTGCCAGGTGCATCCATCACCGTCGAATCACCACATGAAAATCTGGAAGTTAATCCCACAACAGGTGATTTTAAGTTCAAACCACTGTTCAACAAACTAGGCGACAATCAGGTTGTTATCCGTGCTTCATACGAAGGTCGGAACGATTCCGTGATCACCCATACAGTTTATTACATGCCCACAGCAGATATCTATACAAGAAAAGCATGGGACCTGGATGCACAGTACTCCGATCTTATCAACTATATTAACATGCGTATTGGCACAATTTATGTTGGAATCGGTGAGATTAAGCGAATCATTTCCACGGCGCCTCAGCTTGCCATCATGGATATTGGCTCATCCGGTTTCGAAAAAGAGGTTCTTATAGAAAACAGTTCGAAAACCACCTGGGCAGTAGGCAAAAAATATCGGGTTTATGGTGAAGCATATGGACTCTATGGATCCATGCCGCGTCTGACCGTCCGATATACCTATCTGGTCGAATAATGATGCCCGGTGTAATACTTCTTTTTCCAAATCTGCTCATCAGAAAGCTCAGATGCGAATAACAAACCGTAATAAGTAAAGAGGAGAACTTCATGAATCTTGAAGAAGGCATGAACTTTCTGGTTTACAAATCCAGAATGTTGTCCGGTCTCTCTGTAACCTATGGTACAGAATCTCTTTCTGAAACCTTCTGTACAGGAAATGCACGTGAGCTCCTTCATCCGGACGATTCCTTTGAATCCCCTGTTCCTCTCGAAGAATCCAGTATTTTCGATCTGGCTTCTCTGACCAAGTGTTTCACATCAGTTCTTGCTTTTCTGCTGATCCGTGAGCATCGTCTCGACCCGGATGCCTCTCCTTTCCACTATGAGCCACGTTTCATTCATCTTACCGGAACAACTATCATGGATGTTCTGACTTTCAATGTCGGTCTTACTACAGCAGGCCGAATTGATGATGCATCTTCCCCGGAAGACGGACTCCATCGTCTGTATCAGACCGTTTGTTCCCCACCGCCGCGCATCCGGCTCTATTCCGACATTCCCGCCATGATTATCGCTAGAATTATCGAATCTGTTTCCGGGATGTCCTATATGTCCTTCCTCCGCGAGCGTATCCTTAAACCGCTCGGGATGAATGAAACGACCAGTACACCAGATCCGCTCCGTTGTGTAGACTACCGCTTTGAGCATCGGCTGATCGACGGCAGTCTCAAAGTAAGCAATGGTATACCAGGGATTGTCCACGATCCCAAGGCAGCCCTGCTGCAGCCAGCCTGTCTTGACTGCTGCGGCCATGCAGGACTATTCAGCACACGGCAGGATATGCAGCGTTTTGCGCAGGCACTGCTGGGCGGCGAACTGCTCACCTCAGACGAACTTCGCCTGATGGGCACAAACCACACCGGATTTGCCTATCCAGACGGTACTTATCGGCAGTTTCTGGGCTGTCTGTGTTTCAGCAAGCACCCAAATCAACGTCTTTCTGAGCTTCCTTCCTGGATGAGCCATCATGCAGTCGGACTATCCGGATTTACCGGGAATCATCTGGCCATTGACCCTGATACCGGAACATTTATTCTTTATCTTGGAAACCGAGTTCATCATCGCTTAACCCGGATTCTGCCATTTCAGAGCAATTCTTTTGCCTCCAATGGCCTGAACCCAGACGGAACCGGATGCATCCGGACCTCCGGTCCGCTTCCTGTCCCGTCCTCCGTTCATTATGTCTATTTCAAAGATCATTATCTTGGTATTCCCATTGGGCAACGAATGCGTGAGCTCGGTTGGCTGTAGTCCTTCCTTGATCATAGAGATAATGATAAAGATATAACAGCACCTGCTTATCATAGGCAGGTGCTGTTTGCTCTTTTCTGAAGGGCAGATCCAATTAACGGTTGGTGTAGATGGAAAGGCGATGACCGGCAATGATGAAGTCCGGATCGGCAATTCCGTTCCACTGGCAGAGATTTGCAATGGAAACACGATAACGACTGGCAATCTTGCCAAGCGTATCGCCGCGCTTGATGGTATAAGTGATCCAGCGGGCCTGGCCGGCGCCGCCTGCAGCTTCGTTCAGTTCAGCATCGTCAAGGGTCTGGACGTTTTTAAGTTCCTCGTTCATGGTAATCCTCCTGTAAAATATTCATTGTTTGTTATTCAACATCTGTTTATACGAAACGGAAAAAAACCTGGCAGCGAATTTCAAATCTTTTTTTCTTCTGCCACTTTTCCTACCTGCTCGTGTAGATGGAGAGGCGATGACCGGCGATGATGAAGTCCGGATCTGTAATTCCGTTCCACTGGCAAAGATTTGCAATGGAAACACGATAACGGCTTGCAATCTTACCCAGCGTATCGCCGCGCTTGATGGTATAGGTGATCCAGCGAGCCTGGCCGGCGCCGCCTGCGGCTTCGTTCAGTTCAGCATCGTCAAGAGTCTGGACGTTTTTGAGCTCTTCGTTCATGGTAATCCTCCTATATAAATGATCGTTATTTGTTGTTTGACATCTGTATATACGAAACAGGAACAAGTCTGGCAGTTCCAGCTGCAAAAACAGAGAATTTAGCCTTCCATTGACTCAGAATTCTATTGCAGTTTCATTAATGCCGTACTCACATACCACGTTTTTTCCTTTTCTCTTTGCCTGATACAGAGCCTGATCTGCCTGGTTTATCCATTCATCTGCCCGTTCATGATTGCTTTTCTTTATCCGGGTATAGCCAATACTCACAGTAATCCGCATATTCAAACCGACAGTAGCTTCTGTGATCTTATCTTTCATCTGCAGAATACGGTTTCCTCTTCTTTTTCCGGCACTGGCAAATGCAAAGACAAACTCATCACCACCCCATCTGCAGGCAATCGTATCCTCCGTCATTCGGGCTTTCAGACATTCTCCCACGATTTTGAGGGCATTGTCCCCCTCAAGATGACCATAGACGTCATTAATCCTCTTAAAATCATCTACATCCATGAAGCCGACTATCAAATCTTCGTCGTCTTTCAAATAATGCTTTCTGTTGATCATCCAGGCAGTAAACGTATCTCGTCCCGGCAGATCTGTCAACCGGTCAAAGGTAGAATGACTCATTTCCTCCCAGAATGCTATGCGACTTTTTGAGAATGCCACAATCAGATGAATATACATCTGCCGGTTATCGCTGAATGTAGGAATCATCAGTTCATCTCCGTCTGAGAGATTCACTTCCTCCCCAGGCAAAAGAAAACGGCCTGAATACAGAATACCGTTCGTTGTCGCCTCTGCAATAAACCGAGCGCCTACTTCTCCTGATATAAAACAGCCGTGATCCTTCGAAACATATTCATCAAAAATTGGAATATCCGGGTTGGAAAGACCTGTAGGTCTTCCCATGACCTGTGTTCCCACCAGATCGTACGCAATTATTCCTGTTCCGCAGCAGACAAACAGTCGGGGAGAATTTGCTACTCTGCGTTTTTTGCGATCCTTTTTCTTTTTGGAAAGAACAATTGTCTTTTCAGAACTTCCTGATTGATTATTCATTCACGGCTCCTAACTGTACACGTTTTCAGTAAACTCACGGCACTCAATCAAAACGAGTAATAATTATAAAAGCATCTCATGATGAATGAAAGAGCGTGTTCCAGACTGGAACACTAGAAAAAACGTGTCAAATAACAATGATATGGGCATTCTTGTCCTTATCCAAGAATAATATCCTATTGTTTCTGATTTCTGTCCGAGTTATTTGAACTGAAAATCAGTGAAATCAAACGTCCGGAAATAGTCTTCCATCGTCTCTGCTCGCCGTATCATCTTAAAGGTTCCGTCACTGCACAATAAAACCTCTGCGCTTCTCAGTTTTCCATTGTAATTATATCCCATGGAAAAACCGTGTGCTCCTGTATCATGGATGAAGAGATAATCACCTCGGTTAATCCGGGGAAGCATCCGGTCAATAGCAAACTTGTCATTGTTCTCACAAAGGCTTCCTACCACGTCATACATATGGTCACACTCTGCTTTTTCCTTCCCGAGAACAGTGATGTGATGATAGGCTCCATACATTGCCGGTCTCATCAGATTGCATGCGCATGCATCCACTCCGATGTATTCCTTATAGGTATGCTTTTCGTGAATGGCTTTTGTGACAAGCGCACCATTGGATGCCAGCATATAACGTCCAAGTTCCGTGAATATAGCAGCATCTCCCAGACCAGCCGGAACGAGGATGGATTCAAAAGCTTTCCGTACTCCTTCGCCAATGACCCGGATATCGTTTTTCGGATCTTCCGGACGATAGTCAACCCCCACTCCGCCGGACAAATTGACAAAACTGACTTTTATCCCTGTTTCGCTTGATACATCTGCAGCCAGCCGAAAAAGAATTTCCGCCAGATGAGGATAATACTCATTGGACAATGTGTTGCTGGCTAGAAAGGAATGAATGCCAAACTGTTTTGCGCCTTTTTCCCGAAGAATCCGGAAAGCTTTCATAAGCTGTTCACGTGTCATTCCATATTTAGCATCCTTCGGATGGTCCATAATGGTATTGCCCAGAATAAACTCTCCGCCAGGATTATACCTGCAACAGATTGTTTCCGGAATTCCACAGGCTTTCTCCAGTGTCTCAATCAGAGTGATATCATCCAGATTTATAATTCCCCCGAGTCCATCTGCCATGGCGAATTCTTCTTCCAGTGTCTCATTAGAAGAGAACATGACGTTCTTTCCCTTAAAACCGCATGCTCTGCTCAGAACAAGCTCCGTTTCTGAAGAGCAATCCACTCCACATCCTTCCTCCTGCAGAATTTTCAGAATGAACGGGTTTGGAGTTGCCTTTACCGCAAAATATTCTTTATATCCCCTGTTCCAGGAAAATGCATCCTGAAGGTCTCGGGCAGTTTTTCGTATTCCATCTTCATTATAAATATGAAAAGGTGTCGGGATTAATGCATCAATCTCCTCTGCCTGTTTTCTAGTAATAAAAGCAATTTTTTCGGCCATGTTTATCCTCTTCCCGGCTTAAGCCTGGTGATCTTGTCCATTATTGATATTGCAGCCGTTCCTCTTTTCAGCAAAGAAACGATCCAGAACAGTTTTGCATTCTTTTTCCATAAACGGTCCGTCGCACAGACAGAAATGCGGAAATGCAGGGTCTTCCGGAATTGCATAGATTGAACCGCAGCATCCTCCCTTTGAATCCGGAGCCCCAAAAAGAATCCGATCCAGTCCTGCCAGCATGGCTGCACCCGCACACATCGGGCAAGGTTCCAGCGTGACATACAGGGTACATCCGGAAAGACGACGCCGACCCAGTACAGTTGCTGCGCGTCGGATCGCCAGGATTTCGGCATGTGCCGTCGGATCTGTCTGTTTTTCCCGTTCATTTCCGGCAGATGCGATCAGTCGTCCTTCTTGGAAGATGGCTGCACCAACCGGCACCTCGCCATTATTATACGCTTTCCAGGCTTCTTCAAGTGCCTGATTCATTCCCGCTGTGTCATTCATCTGCTCACTGTCTGCCATGCAATCTTCTCCCTATTGCAGAAGGAATCCGTCGAATCCGCTCAATCGCCCGTTCCAGTCTGCCCGGAGGGGCCAGAAAGCGGTTAAGGCTTTCAAAGGAAAATCCTTCCCTGGCATAAGCTCGAAAAAACTGGCTTCGCCGCTTATGTGGTGTACTCGGTCCGAACAAGCTGGGATTGACACGTTTCAGAGGCTCTGCAGACGGAATCGGAAATGTATCCAGTTCTCTGCAGGATTCAAACCATTCCCGTCCTGCATCTGAGTGAAGAAGAACCAGAGACAATCCTGTATCATCATCTCTTTCCGGACAGATTGAATCTGCTCCCCACAGATCCGCAATGGTAATATCCGCCGGCAGAGTATCAAAACGCAGATGACATTCGTGACAGGAAGGCCTCAGATAGAGATTCTGAAGAAACCCCCGGAGAAACGGATCTGTTTTCTGTGTACCTGACTCAACATCTCCGTTTTCAAAAACAGCTACCGTCGAAAAATCCTTCCATCCGAGACGCTTATCACGGAAAGAGAAACGAACAACCCTGGAGTTATGAAGTTTTTCAAGGGTTTTAATATACGCATTAAATACACCAGGGGACGGTGTCCCGTGACAGACAAAATCAACCGTCATCAGATTTGACGGATGTGCCTCTCCCAGTTTTGCATACAAACCGGCCACCTGACAGGGTGTACCGGAAAAGAGAACCCGTACCCCTTTATTAACCAGATCAGCAGCATCTGCAATTGCATCTGCGCTCTGACTCTGCAGATATTTTGATCCTCGAATGGCAGCCAGTCCCTCCTCACTGAAAATACCAACCGTTTCAGCCGTCATCGACTCATTCATAATGGTTCCGAACACCACTCCGCCCTGACGGATCATTCTCGCTGCCAACGCTGTAAACACGCCGCCGGAGGAGGAAACCCGGCGAATTTCCTGGTCAGTGATCTGACTGCCCAGAATCTGTGGTTCCGGACGTCGGATCTCTTTTCCGCCGGGACAGCTCTTTTCGCACAAATCACAGGCGATGCAAATCGCACTGTCTACCACGGGATACATAAACCCCTCAGCATCTGCTTCCATTCGGATCGCTTGGCGCGGACAGATGGACTGACATGCCCCGCAGCCCGTACACCGAACCGGATCACTCTGTACTGTCGTTCTCATTTCATGCCCCCGCAGCGTCCAGAACCCGCTTTACAATTTCTTTTTCACCCGAGATATAATTCTTCATCCTTGTTTTCAGGAAGGCTTTTTCCTCTTTATTGTGAGAAAGAAAGCTCATGACTGCCGTCTGCAGTTTTCCCTCTTCCCCCAGCCGATCAGCTGGAAACAGATGTCCTTCCTCATTTCCATAGATATCTCTTGCAATTCCCCTTGCTTTTACCGAATAGCCGATCACAAAAACCGGAACTGATGTTGAATATGCCGCTATAGAGAGATGCGTTCTGGCAGTAATCAGGGCTTTCATACCAGAAACAGCTGCTTTATACTCCATTGCTGACCAGGTACCCGGAATCTGAACAACCCTCGGATTCCCCTGATAGTGTTTAAAAATCCGGTCAAGTACCGATAGATCATTATCATGTTCCCATGTCACATGCGGAATCAGTGCTATCGATTCCGCTGTGTTCTCAAGAATGTCATCCACCATTGCCAGAACATTCTTCATGCCCTGTTCTGGATCGGATATTTTGTCAAGTACCAGCGGCGAAATATTCAGTCCGACCATGTGTCCATCCTGCCAGCCAGCCGGCAGCTGCACCGGCACTGCCGGTAAAGTAAAGGCAGGGTCAATCCACTGCACAACAGGAAGACCCTTTTCCATCATCGCACAAGCAGAAATTGACTCTCTTGGAACAATCAGGTCATACACTTCAAGATCTCGAAGAGTTTCATCCCGCATTCGCTCCGGATCAATGGAACATCCCCAAAGAACCAGCGGTGCATGTTTTTCCTTCAGCCGTTTATTAATTACATGCATATGTTCCTGATATGCATAGCAGTACGTATCCCCGCCAACAGAAAGACACAGGCTTTTCTTTCCCTGCTGAATTACCGGCGAATAGTTTCGTGCAACTTCATCCTCTCTTGACTGTCCCAGACGAAATGCAACAGAATTCACCATCCTTGCCAGACTCATCGGCGGAATCCTGGAACGGATAAACTGCCTCCGGCTTTTCTGCCGGTCATATTCCGCGGTATCACTGGCTACAACAACAACCGGACATTCGTTCTGAAACAGAGAAACCGTCGATTCCACAATTGCCTCACAGCCCCGGTTTTCATACCCGGAATGGTTATACAGTAAAAGCGGTCTCATCTCCTGATCCCCCATTTCCGTCCGGTAATCTTCTCTTTAATCCGCATCAATGTATAGAATCTGGGAAAGATTCCTGTTCGGACAAACCGGTAAATTCTCCGATCACGTTCAGGAATCCGCTCCTCACAGATTCCATCCAGAACCATCGGACGGATCTCCTCATTAAAGCGGCTCATTGTATCCCGAATCCCGTGTTCCTTCTCATCCAGCCAGACTGCACTCTGAAGAAAATCCCTGAAATACAGTTCTTTGATCGATTCTTTTTTGAGAATCTCATTCATTGAACGAAGCATCGGCAGATGTGCCTCATGATAGTGTTCAATACTTGACATGGCACTGCCTGAATGAATCCGATAGACATAGGTTTTTTCATTAACATGTGCCACCCGCCTGGCATGCAGATACAGCTGCAGATTCAGTAATGCATCTTCCCCGATGCTCACCTGTTCATCCAGGCGTAGACCTGTCTTAAACAGCTCTGAAGAATACAGTTTGTTCCAGAGATTATTGTATATGCGGTGCATGTGAATGATTTCCCGGACAATTTCCGAAGGCTGTTGGACAACCGGCTCTATTTCTATGGGAACACGATTCCCGCGCTCTATATCAAACAACGTATGATTTGCTGAGATAATGTCTGCGTTCGACCTTATCGCAGCCTGATAAAGAGCAGAAAGTGCATTCCCCTCAAATGCATCATCTGCATCCAGGAAGGCAATATACTGCCCTTTTGCCATCTGAATCCCTCTGTTTCTGGCAGCAGAGACACCCTCATTTGCCAGATGAAACACTTTTGCTCTTGGTTCCGCCTGAAGGAAACGGTCAAGAATAGCTCCCGTTCCATCTGTGGAACCGTCATCAATAAAAATCATCTCGATTTCAGGCAGCTTCTGTGCCGCCAGACTCTCAAGACAAGTTCCAAGATAACGTTCTGCATTGAAGCAGGGCACGATAACACTGATATCCGGCCCATTCATGCATTTCCCTCCAATTCACAAAACGGTAAAATCGATGAAAGTCGTAT
>CACXHF010000441.1 GCA_902767305.1 uncultured Eubacteriales bacterium | reverse complement strand
CTCAATGGCAATGGCTTTTCCTTCTCTCTTCACCGAATGCATGTGGGAAACGATGCAGTCTTTTTCATGAGTACGTCTCATAAGGATGCGCTTTCCTGTCAGGCGATGCCCAACTGACGGGCACCGGATTCTGAAACATTCCGAGCAGAAAGGGACGGCGCCCGCTCAGTCATACCGGTTGGGAAACAGCACACGGATCTGTCCGTTTTTCAGCCGTGCCAGCACCATGCGCCAGGCGGCACGGATTTCCGCCACATCCTGCCATCCGGCCAGAACGTCGTTGAAGTCCATCCGGAGATCCTCCGAGACCACCGTATAATTCCGGTTGCGGACCGGCATTTTTCCGTACATCCACAATCCTCCGTAATCTGAAAGGATCACCAGAAAGGAAGACGCTGCAGCCATGTCCGCCACGCCTCTCAGGCCGTCTGCCTCAAGCAGCGCGGGATCCTCGGAAAAGACGTGGAGCGTTCCCTCATTATCCAGGAGGAACAGGGAATTCTCGCCGCAGGCAATTTCCCGTATATTATCCACGCCCTCCGCCATGCACAGGTATTTTTCCCTGTCGATGTCCTCCGTGGAGACCATTACAACGCCCTCCCGGAGCGCGGCTGAAAAGTGACTGGTAAAAACCACCTGCTCCGCATTCCGGTAACGTTCCGGAAACAGATGGACAAAATTCTCTGCGCCGCAGCAGATCCGGCCGTCCTGCATGCGGAACACCAGAAGCTCAAAATCCTCCGCGCAGGGAAAAATGCGGTCAATGCCCGTCCAGTCACGAATATAGTCCGGACGCGAGTCTCCCTCTGAAGTATACAGCCTGCCCCCGGCGTCAACGCCGGCACTGGTAAACCTGGATATGACTGCCTGTCTGACCGGCGGCCAGTGAATCGACAGATTATCCATGAACGATTCCCCCGCCGCAAAGACGTGTCCCTCTGCGTCCCGGAGCAGCATATGCCGGTCTCCGGGTGCCGCTTCCACAATGCCCGAAAAACGGGTTGTCACGTCTTCCAGGAAAGAGGCATCCACAAACCCGCAGATGACCTGATTGTCCCTCTTCCTCGAGACGATAATCCGGTCCCATTCTTTGCCGCCGCTCATTTTCGTGTCGAGAATGCTGACATATTCCCCTTTGCGAAGCCGGTCCAGCACCTGTCCGCCCGGTTCCTTCCGGATATTAACCTGGTCGATCTTCACCACCGCCAGAGAATAGCGTTCCGCCGCATTCCCCGTTTCAAAGGCACATACAAGGCAGATCATCAGGAGCAGGATCCACTTTTTCATCTGATTTTCCCTTTCTTCATGGTTCTCATTCATCCATCAGGCTGTAGTCCCGGATACACTGCATCAGCCCCTCCGTCACGGAGGGAAAGGACAGTCCGGATTTCTGAAGCCGGCCGGTGTCCATGGAGAGATCATGCTGCCGGCCGGCATCTGTAATCCGGATGCGCAGTCTGAGCGTATCCGCCAGCCACCGGGCCGTTTCCATCATGGGCAGTGTGGTTTCGCTTCCGAAATTGTACACGCCGCCCGGCAGAGTCAGCACCTTTTCCATCCGGGCAGCCACCTCCCTGACATAGGTCACCGAGCGGACCTGTGTGGAAGAAAACGCAATCTCTTCCCGCCGGAGCATGTTCATCAGGAAATTTCCCCGGTTCCGGCAGCCGTATCTGGGCATGTCATACATCCACGCCGCCCGCAGCAGCACCGTCTCCGGCGCAGCCTCCAGCGTGCGCCGCTCCATTTCCAGCTTGTGTTCCGCATACAGATTGGCAGGCGCTGCCCGCTCTTCCGTATACGGCCCCGGTCCCGGAAGTCCGCTGTACACCTGATCCGAGCTGAAAATGACGGTCCGGACGCCCGTGCGGACCAGCCAGAGCGGAAGCTCGACATTGGCATGATACGAAACCTCCGGCATTTTCCGGCACTGTCCGATATCCGACAGAGCTGCCGTATGAATAATGACATCCGGCGCTGTCCGGTCCACCATCTCCCGTACCTGGGACTCACTCATTCCCCGGAGAGACGGTGACGGAACTGCATCCAGGGCATCCATGATCCGAGAACCGACAAATCCTGTCGGGCCGGTTACAAGAATTCTCATCCGCATCTTCCTCTTTCTGCACGTATTCCGCAGACAGAATGATCATCTGCATGATTCTTTCCTTTACTGCCCGTATTCCGTATACAGAATGGTCATCAGCAGACCGCCTTCGAACTGCACCGTCGTATGTGCCGGTGTAAGCTCTCCGATTTCCTCCCGGTTCACCAGTGAAACAAAGGCATCCGCGTCATAGACCACCGCATCGCCGCTTCCCTCGATTGAGGCAAAGGAGAAGTTGTTGGCCAGCGGCATCCAGATTTTCACATCCGTCAGATGGGTCCGGACCGTCTCATCATCCACCATTACTGTATACGAACCATTCCGGCTGTTGAAGACGATATAGCCGAATATTTCCTCTTCGGGAATCAGTTCAAGCGTGCCCTCGTCATGCGGGATCATGGACTTTACCGTGTACACGTTCCCGTTCACCTGCACCCGGTCGCCCGCGAGGAGTGCCTCCACCCGGTCCGCCGAATAAATTTCCGCCGCATACAGCCGCACGGTAAAGAATCCGCCCTCCATGATCCTGTCCAGATCCGTCACCTCCGCCTGATACACCCCGTTTTCCGTATCTGCCGGTGCAGGGCTTTCAGGCATCAGGACCGTCCCGGCAGGCGGCACGGAAACGGTATCTGCCGCCGGAGAGGAGACGGAGGGCGGCAAATGATCGCCGTTATCCGTCTGCAGCGAGCGGGCAATCGCCTCCATGACCGGGAGAACCGCCCGTTCCTCCCCCTGCAGATATTTGACCGTGTATTCGATATCCCGCTCCCGGCCGGTTTCAATCAGCTTCATCTGCTCCAGGGAATGCTGACCCACCTTATAGGCATATCGGGCACAGAGCATCTTCTTTCCGCCAATCTCTGCCTGTGCTGCCAGGGTCATGCGGCCTGCACTGCTGCCATATTTTCCAGCCATATAGTCTCTGTACGTCTCATTGAGGTATTTCTCCGGATTTCTGAACCGCAGGCTTTCCGTACGCGGCACAATAAGGACATAGGGAACCGCCCCTTCCTCCCCGGCATAGACGTAAAGTCCCCTGTCACTGCTGCTGTATTTCGTGGTGCAGCTTTCCGGAATGCTGATCAGAATTGCCAGTTCCCCGCAGTTCACCCATTTTTCACTCTCTGCAGATGCCATCGCCAGCATCATGCACAGGATCAGGCCTGCCAGGATCATAATCTTTTTCATTGTGTCCTCCTTTTCAGCAGATCTCCTCTGCCCTGCCAGTGTCCTCCGGACTTTTCTCACAGTTCATGATAGTACGGACAGATATTCTCATAATGTCCGTCCTTCATCCGGAAGCCTTTTGGAATAACCCCCAGCTGAATAAATCCGAGGCGTTCATACAGATGCCTCGCATGAATGTTGCTTTCCACCACTGCATTGAACTGCAGAATGCGGAATCCGAGTTCCTTTCCCATCCGAAGGCTGTCAAGAACCAGTTTCTCGCCGATGTGCAGACCGCGGAAATCGCCGCGGACAGCATAGCTGGCATTGCAGATATGTCCGCAGCGTCCGATGTTGTTGGGATGCAGGATATACAGTCCCGCCACCTGACCGTGAACAACCGCCGCCCCTGTATACGTCTGTCCGTCAAAAAAAGCTCCTCCGGTCTCCACATTCAGCAGTTCTTCCTGCGGATATGCCACACCATCCTCCACAACCTCATTCCAGATCCGGATCAGTTCCGGCAGATCCTCCCGGCCGGCGGCGCGTACAATGACCTGCAGCTGTTTCATTCGTCTCTCCTCCTGTCCTCACTCCTGCCTCAGATCACGGCAGGTTCTCTCCGACGATTCTTTTCTCATTTTTCTCCGGTGCATTGCCCCGGCCAGTCATCTCCACCTGTTCCCGCTGACGATGAATCGGAAATACCTGTCATAAAGTGTAATCCAAATCAGGATATTTTGCAAATATTCTGATGAATTTAACAATTATTAACTGATTTGTGATATACTGAGAAACATGCAGTCTGTAACAGGACATGGTGAAAATGTTTCGGGTTCGCCCGTCAGATAACAGGAGGTTTTCATGGGACTGAAAAAAACACTGAAACGAGGAATTCAGCAGCTGCTCGACGGGGTTCACTCGCTGGGCAGAACCACCCAGCAGAATGCACTCGTTGAAACAAATCATTATGAATCGCTGATGAAGCAGCTCAATGAAATTGAACAGCAGTCCGGCAGCTCCATCTCACATATTACCGGTCAGATTGACCATCTGAGCGGCCTGATTGCCAGCAGAGGCGGCAGCGAATCCATGAGTGAGCTCTCTCCCGCGGTCAATTCCCTGAACAGGGAACTGAGCGAGCACCGTGCAGAGCTCGAACAGCATCTGGAAAGTATTCGCGAAATGATCGCCGGACTGCCCAGGGACTCTTCTGCGCAGCCGGATTACTCCGCACAGCTGCAGCAGCTCTCCACTTCCGTTTCCAAACATAACACGGTTCTCATGGATCTGATCGAGTCCATGGAGGATGCCCAGGAGGACCAGAACGACATGCTTGAAGAAGTGAAGCTTGTGCTCAGCCGGGACAATGAATCAAAACTCAAGGATCTCAGAAACGAAGAAACCGCACTCCTTCAGCTCATCGAATCGTATCAGGACCAGCTGAAGGTCCTTGAAGCCGCAGCCAGCAGTGATCCGGTATGGAGCCATCAGTTTGATCTTGTCCGTCAGAAACTGGCCACGCCCCTGCAGACGGCCGGCATCACCCTGATTGACCAGAAAAACATCCCGGTCAGCTATGATCTCCATGAGGTCATCGACCGCGTCGATTCCACCAATCCCGAGCTTCAGCACTGCGTGGCGGAAATATTCAAAACCGGCTATATTTTCAAAGGTCAGGTCCTGCGCAAGGCACAGGTCAGCGCATTTGCCATGCCGGCAGCTTCCGCCTCTGACGTTCAGGGATAAATCCGTACCCTTATCCACCAGACAAACAAAGATTTTTCGTACAGGAGATTACACATGGAAACAGTTATCGGGATTGACCTTGGCACATCCACGACCGAAGCCGCGATTTACCGGAACGGCATAGCTGAGATGATCCTCAACCTTGAACAGGAAATCATTACCCCCTCTGTCGTCGGCATCGACAATTCCGGAAAATGGGTTGTCGGTCAGCGGGCGAAGTCTCAGCTCATTCTCTCCCCCGAAAACACCGCCATGGAAGTCAAGCGCAAAATCGGTACATCCGATCAGTTCGTGATCGGCGGAAAACCCTATACACCGGTGCAGCTTTCTGCCAGGCTTCTCGAATATGTCCGGAATTATGCCTCCGATTACCTTGGCGAGGAAATCACGCATGCCGTCATTTCCGTTCCGGCCTACTTTAACGAAACACAGCGCAAGGAAACCATTGCTGCCGGCACCCAGGCCGGCCTCAAGGTTGACCGCATTCTGAACGAGCCTACTGCCGCTGCTCTTTCCTATGGCCTTCAGCACATGGATGAGGAAAGCCATATCCTGGTTTACGACCTGGGCGGCGGAACGTTTGACGTCACCCTGCTGGAGATGTTCGGCGGCGTCCTTGAGGTCAAGGCCAGCTCCGGCGACAATCAGCTGGGCGGCAAGGACTTTGATGAGGCGATCATGAACAGCCTGATCCGGGATTTTATGAACAGGTACGGCGTCAATCTGAGATCGAATCCTCATGCCATGGTCAAACTCAAGGATGAAGCAGAGCAGTGCAAGAAAGCTCTGAGCACCAATGACAGCTACCGCATTCTGATCCCCGCCATTACCACCGTCAAAGGCAAGCCGGTTGAACTGGATGTAACCATGACCCGCAGTGACTTTGAAGCCCTGACCCGGCAGCTCGTACAGCGGACGCATGCGCCCATCGACGTCGTTCTTTCCGATTCCGGCATCTCGGCCGATCGTCTTGACCGGATCATTCTGGTCGGCGGTTCCACCCGTATGCCCATGATTGCGGCAGATATCGAGGCATATCTCGGCAAGGCACCTGATGTG